>NZ_JAOUSE010000013.1:0-58617 GCF_025660415.1 Pallidibacillus thermolactis | reverse complement strand
CGATTATTGTCTGTACGCTTCGATAACATCCTAAATTTCCCCCGTTAACCAAGAATTCTATCCCTATTATACAAAAAAAGCCTGTAGATTTGGCCACTAGTTAGGGACTTTGTCTACAAGCTGCAATAATAATGATAATTATTATTTGTTTTGATAAATATACTGGTTTAGAAGAGAAAAATATAAAGGAGGGACATACTTTGATTTGCCCGCAATGTCAAAAACAAAATCAAGAAGGGGCAAACTACTGTCCATATTGTGGTTATTCGTTTCAAGAAGTAAATTTACATGTAAATCGGAACGAGCTATCAAACAAGCAACATTTTCAAAATACATCCTTTATAAAGAAAAGAAATGAAGATGGTCAACAACTCCAGATGCAAATGCCGCCCAATCAAACTCAAACCGTAAAATTTTTTAGTCAATTTATGACCTTCTTTATTAACGGCTTAAAGAATCCCTCTCAATATGCAAAATATCAAGGTGGTGCTAGATATGTATTTGGCTATATTATATTAGGGCTTGCTGCACTTTTTCATGGACTTGCATTGGCAATGGTATACCAAATCTTTGATCGAGCATTATCGTTTTTTAGTAGTTCTAGTTATAGTTTCTTTTCAACCTTTGTTGTACATCTATTAATCTACATTGCTATTCTTGCCCTCGCTATAGGACTGATTTTCGTTTTTGTTAGAAATATAATGAGAATAAATGTCAAATTCAACCATGTTATTGGACGATTCGGAACACTGGCCATTGTACTACTTCTATGTAATATCACTGCATTACTGTTTACAATAACAGGTTTTATAGGGCTACAAAGTTTTGCCAACGGATTAGGAAGTGCAGTATTATTTTTTATCATTATGATGACGTTTCAAATGTATACAGATGAAGCAAAAAAAAGATTTGAACCATTATATGGAAGTATGATCATTGCAGCATTAATAACCATTTTAAATTTAGTCTTTTCAAATTCAACATTTGTAGACATTTTTCTCTAACCAAATTTAAGGAGGCTATCCAGATTTTCAGCCTCCTATTTTTATCGATCATTTTTTGTTAAAAGCACGTTTTCCTAACTTTTCTACAACATTTGGAAATAATGCATGCAATATACTTCCAAAATTCATTAGTTTAGGCAAATTTATTTCACGGGTCTGTACAAACATACGCATAACAATTTTTTCGGCAAGCAATTCAGGATCTAATCCCCAACGACCAACATGTTGTAAATATTTCCCTGTTTCATCTGCTATATCAAAAAAGTTCGTATGAATTGGACCTGGATTTATTGTTGTAACAAATATATTATTCTTCTGGACTTCCATCCTAATACTGTCAGAAAATTTTATAACCGCTCCTTTTGTAGCAGCATATATACTTGACTTCGGAGTTGCTAGTTTTCCAGCCTGAGAAGCAATATTAATAACATGACCAGATTTTTGATTCATCATCGTTGGCAATACTTTTTTAGTTACAGTGATTAGACCAAGGACGTTGACACGAAACATCTCTTCCGCTTCTTCTATCGACGTATCTACGAGATATTTAAATTTACCAAAACCAGCATTATTGACGAGCACATCAATCGTCCGATTCTGCTCAATAATCGTATCCATTCTTTCTTCCAATTCAAAACGATCACCAACATCTAAACGATAAGTGGCTACTTGAACCCCATATTTATCAACGATAATATCTTTGATTTTTTCTAATTTATCCATACTCCTGGCTGTTAATATTAAATTTGCTCCATTTTCTGCACATTTATAGGCAATTTGTTCGCCAAGTCCACGAGATGCCCCTGTTATAAGAATCGTCTTGCCTTGAATTCGATGATTCATAATTGCCTCCATTTTATCCTTTGTTTGATCTTACAAAGTATTGTATATCATGTTCGTCCATTATTTGTACCTCTCCTAAAGAATGTAAATAATCTAAATAACCAACCGTTTGTGAAATTGTCATCGAAATATTTTTTTCATAAGCCTTTGGAAAAATGCTTTTACAAAGTTCAAAGACGGTCATTGGATGATTCATAAGCTCGTCTTTTATATTCATCGCAAATTCATGGAATCTTGTTAGCCGTCGGTCGATTAACGCGTGTACTTGTTTTACCTCAGGACCATGACCAGCAAAAACAATATCTAAAGGAAGCTGTTTTACTTTTTTAAGCGAATGAAGGTAATCAATTTGTGACATTGGTCTTTCCTTTTCCACATCCAACGGTGGTTCCAAGACCGGATTAGATAACATACTCGCTAAAATATGGTCACCACCGATTAACAAACCTTCCAATTCATTGTAAAAGCTAAGCTGACTTTGTGAATGACCAGGAGTTTCAATAACATACCAATTCAGATGACCTGGTATTGTCATTCCTTCAGATAAGTCATCTGTTAACTCTTGATTACCGCAAGCAAGCTTGGCAAGTAAATGAAACTCTGAAAAACCTTCATCATATTTTTTTGGTATTCCAAATTGTTTATAAACCTTTGAAAAGAAAGCGAGCGTTTCCTCCATGAATGACCGGTCTTTTTTTATCCATTTCCGGCCATATTCATGACCGAAAATTTTTACATTCGGCATATAATCTAAGAAACCAACATGATCAGTATGATGGTGTGTAAGGACAACCTGTTCAATATCACTTGGCAAATACCCAAGCTGTTTTAATTCTTGTTTAAAAACTGTCCACGCTGCTTCTGTTTTGATACCTGCATCAACGAGGGTTAACGTATCTCCTTTTAAAAGGTACAAATTCACATCACCTATTGGAAGTGGTGTTGGTACGGTAATTTTTCCAATTGACTGAATCCATTCTGCCATCGTAATCTCCTTATTTCGATTAAGTTAATTTGTTCTGAAGTGTGTTCAATTAAACTAGAATACATGTTAAACACTAATGTTACAAAGACATTTTATCTTTTTCATATAAAAATGTCACACAATAAACAAAAGACTGTTCAGCACCATTTGAACAGTCTTCTCATCTTCATTATGTTTTTATAGTTACTTTCTTGAAATCTTCGGCAATGATTGTATTAGAAAAGATTTCTTTAGCCTCCTGCTCTAATCTAACCCATTCCTGTTTCTCATAACGTGAACTGATATGAGTAATAATAAGTTTTTTTACTTGTGCTTTTTTGGCGATTTGGGCTGCTTGATGGGTTGTAGAATGGAAAAATTCATGTGCCGTTTTTTCCAACGATTTGTCCAAAGTGGCTTCATGGATAAGTAAGTCAGCTTCTTTTGCTAATTCTACAGCATTTTCACACGGTCTGGAATCACCTAAAATAGCCACTACTCTGCCTTTTTTGTCTGGACCTAAAAATTCCTTTCCGTTAATTCGGCGACCATCCTCTAATTCAATTGTTTCCCCGTTTTTTAATAATTGATATTGTGGACCAGGTGGTACACCGATGCCTTTTAATTTATCAACTAATAACATACCTGGCTTATCCTTTTCTACTATACGATAGCCATAGGATGGAATCGCATGTTCTAACAATCTCGATTCTACTATAATATGACCTAAATCAAAGACACAATGACCTTCAAATTCAACAATTTCAATATTATAATTTAAATGGGTTTGACTAACGGATAGACTAACTTCTATAAAGTCACGAATTCCCTTTGGACCATAAATCGTTAACGGTTCTGTCCCTCCTAAAAATGACCTACTTCCAAGCAGTCCAGGTAAACCGAAGATATGATCACCGTGTAAGTGAGTAATAAAAATTTTTGATATTTTTCGAGGCTTAATCGATGTATGTAATATTTGATGTTGAGTTGCTTCTCCACAGTCAAATAACCAAATTGAACCATTCTCTAGATGTTTTAAAGCGATTGATGAAACATTTCGGTTTTTTGCAGGCATCCCTGCACCTGTACCTAAAAATGTAATCTCCAAAATCATTCCTCCAAATTTATTTTTTAAACATTAGGAAACAAATATTTTCAATGGTTATTGTCGCGTTTTTTAAAAATTTGTCATACTCCATTATACAGTTTAATCATACTAGATAAACAGCTTTTTTACGATTCTTTCGTATAATATAAAAATTATTTTTGCGAACAATAAAAGTAAACGGTACCAAATTTGCTATTCAATGGATACATATGTAAAATTTAATTGTTAACTAATACACAAGAAAAGAGGGGGAAAAGTGAAAACAGTTGAGAGTCCTTCATCATTAATATTACTTTTTGGAGCAACAGGTGACTTAGCAAAAAGGAAGTTATATCCTTCATTATATAATTTATACATAAAAGGACAACTTTCTGACCGTTTTGCTGTCGTAGGTGTCGCCAGAAGACTAAAAAATGATGCTGAATTAAGGGAATGGGTTAAAGATTCTATCTTAACGTACGGTGAAAGTGAAAATGAAAAAGACATAAATGCATTTACTTCCCACTTTTATTATCAATCCCATGATGTTACTGATTCCGCATCCTATAAACAGTTAAAAACATTAGTTGATCGATTAGATAAGGAATACGAGTTAGGTGGAAATCGAATTTTCTACTTAGCTATGTCTCCAGAATTTTTTGGTACGGTTGCCGAACATTTAAAAGAAGATGGTTTAACAGATACTAACGGTTTTAAACGTTTAGTCATTGAAAAGCCTTTCGGCCACGATTTACAATCCGCTATTAAGTTAAACAACCAAATTCGCAAAGCATTTGATGAGGATGAAATCTATCGAATCGACCACTATTTAGGAAAAGAAATGGTTCAAAATATTGAAGTCATCCGTTTTTCTAACGCCATCTTCGAACCACTATGGAACAACAGATACATATCTAATATTCAAATCACTTCAAGTGAAACCCTCGGTGTTGAAGAACGTGCCAATTATTATGATAAAAGTGGTGCCATTCGTGATATGGTACAAAATCACATGATGCAAATGGTAACATTGCTAGCCATGGAGCCACCAATTAAATTGACAACTGATGAGATTCGTAGTGAAAAAGTGAAAGTACTACGAGCACTTCGACCAGTTGATAAAAAGAATATTCATGATTATTTTGTTCGTGGACAGTATGGTAAAGGCCAAATAAACGGGAAAGAAGTAGTTGGCTACCGTCAAGAAATGAATGTTCCTGAAGATTCAAATACAGAAACTTATTTTGCCGGGAAATTGTTAATTGATAATTTCCGTTGGGCAGGTGTACCTTTTTATGTTCGTACTGGTAAAAGAATGGCGGCTAAATCAACAAAAATTGTCATCCAGTTTAAAGATATTCCGATGAATTTATACTTTAAAACAGGATCCAATTTAAAACCAAATCTACTTGTTATTCATATTCAACCAGATGAAGGGATCACATTACATTTAAATGTCAAAAAAGCAGGGCAGGGGATTGTTACAACTCCAATTAAATTGAAGTATTCAACAAAAGGTGTGGATGGAATGAACACACCAGAAGCTTATGAAAAATTACTATATGATTGTTTACGCGGTGATGCAACAAACTTTACCCATTGGGACGAAGTTGCCTTATCTTGGCAATTTGTTGACGAGATCTCTGCCGTTTGGGAAAATGAACCCGCTGTTTTCCCGAATTATCCAGCTGGATCAATGGGGCCAAAAGAGGCTGACCTTCTACTTGAAAAAGATGGATTCTCATGGTGGTCAATTATCGATGAGTAACGAACAATGATGTATACTTACTAATCAAACCCAAGAATGGTTGTAAATAAATTACAAGCATTCTTGGGTTATTTGTTACCTACCTCCTGATTGAAGGAAATTTTGGTTATGCACAAACTGTTCCACTTCTGATATGAAAAAAGATTTACATCCCACTTATAATATGTAAAAGCGCAATACACCCCGTTCCAAAATTTATTGCATCCGTACATTTATTAATCGCAAACGAGTGGAAGAAGCAAAATATACTTACAGCGGGAAATCATTTCATTTACTGATGTGGCATTTATGGTAGGCTATCAATACGTTAATTACTTCACAAAAGTTTTTAAAAAGTATACTTCTTTAACACCTCTCCATATGTTAAAATAAACGGTTCTTATTAATTGCAAAAAAAATTGGACTGTTCGAAGAAAAACCCAATATGGATTTTAGTGAACAGTCCTATTTTTTCTATAATATGATGTTCGTTAAGTTTAACCTACTCCATCCAATTATGATGGAATACTCCTTCTTTATCTACTCTTTCAAATGTATGGGCACCGAAATAGTCCCGCTGAGCTTGCAGTAAATTAGCTGGCAATGTTTCTGTACGATAACTATCAAAGTAAGCTAATGCACTTGAGAAACATGGTGCAGGTATACCATTCAATGCTGCTGTTGCCACAACTTTACGTAATGATTCTTGATAACGTTCAGCAATACCTTTGAAATATTCATCTAATAACAAATTATTAAGTTCTGGATTGCGGTCATACGCTTCTTTAATTTTTTGTAAGAATTGCGCACGAATGATACAACCACCACGCCATATCATGGCAATTTCACCATAATTCAAGCCCCAATTATACTCGTTTGAAGCTGCTCGTAATTGAGCAAATCCTTGTGCATAAGAACAAATTTTACTTAAGTATAAAGCTTGACGAACTTGTTCAATAAACTGTTGTTTATCACCAGTAAATTCTGATTTAGCAGGACCGTTTAGTACTTTACTAGCTTTCACACGCTCTTCTTTAATAGCAGAAATATTTCTTGCAAAAACAGATTCAGTAATTAATGACAAGTTTATGCCTAAATCTAAAGCGCTTTGACTAGTCCATTTTCCTGTACCTTTTTGTCCAGCTTTATCTAAGATTACATCAACCATGTGCTTTCCTGTTTCAGGATCTTTTTGACTGAATATATCTGCTGTAATTTCAATTAAATAACTGTCTAGTTCGCCTTTATTCCATTCTGAAAATACTTCATGTAATTCTTCATTCGATAATCCTAAATAATGTTTTAAAATAAAGTATGACTCACCGATTAATTGCATATCTCCGTATTCAATTCCATTATGGACCATTTTTACATAGTGTCCTGCACCATCAGGACCGATATATGTTGCACACGGTTCATTGTCTACTTTTGCAGAAATGGCCTTTATAATCGGCTCAACTAAATCGTAGGCTTCTTTTTGACCGCCAGGCATAAGTGATGGACCATTTAAAGCGCCCTCTTCTCCACCTGATACGCCCATTCCGACAAAATTAAAACCTAATTCACTTAAATTCTTATTGCGACGGATCGTATCTTCAAAATAAGCATTACCACCGTCAATTAAAATATCACCTTTATCTAAATATGGAATTAATTGTTCAATGGTTGCATCTGTTGCAGCACCCGCTTTTACCATAATTAAAATTTTACGCGGTTTTTCTAGGGAGTTAACAAACTCCTCCACTGAATATGTAGGAACAATATTTCTTCCATCTGCTTCTTTCATCAGCGCATCTGTTTTTTCCCGAGAACGGTTAAACACAGATACCGTATATCCTCTACTTTCGATATTGAATGCTAAATTTTTTCCCATTACAGCAAGTCCAATTACACCTATTTGTTGTTTTGCCATTTAAGTTTACCTCTTTCTTTATAGTTTTTTTCTTAAAAAATCTTTATTAAAACTAGTATTTGTTTGCCCATCTTTACTGTCCACTTTTATTCCCTTTTTTATAATATCATGCCCAAATTTTTCTCTTAATTGTTCTATCGTTTCAATTAATGGTTCTTCTTTAGCATCTTCTTCAAAGGTAAATAAATCCAGTTGTTTATATCCATATTGTTCTTCAACAAGGTCATTTCCAGTTATACCTAAAAGTCTTATCGGTGTACCATTCCAATGTTTTAAAAAAATATGTCTTGCTTGATAATATAAATCTTTTTCATCACGAATCGGATTTTTTAATTTTTCACTTCTTGTTACTGTTTTTCGATCTTTATATCGAATAGTTACGGCCAAATTTGTAGTATAGACCTCTTTATTTTTTAGACGAGCTGAAACGGTTCGGGCAAGGCTTTGTATAATACTGAGCAATTCCGTTTGCGAAGAAATATCACGAGGAAGTGTTGTCGAATTACCGATACTTTTATAATCGTTTATACTTTCCGGATCTACTTTCCTAGAATCGACACCATTTGCTCTTTCTTTTAAGCGAACCCCGTTTATCCCTATTAAATTTTTTAGTTGAATTTCATTCGCTTTAGCTAAATCACCAATGGTTTTAATTCCGATGCTGTTTAATTTTTCGGTCGTTTTGGCACCACACCCATGCATTTCTGAAACAGGCATTGGCCATAATATTTTTGAAATGTCCCTTTTTCGAAGCACCGTAATACCTAAGGGTTTTTTCATATCAGAGGCCATTTTAGCCAAAAATTTATTAGGTGCAATTCCGATAGAGCATGGGATATCCAATTCCTTCAGTAAACGACTTTGAATATCTTTTGCTATGGAAATCGGGTGTTTTGTTATGGATTGTGTAATGTCCATATATCCTTCATCAATGGATACGGGTTCAACCAAATCTGTATAATCACGTAGCGTTTGAAATATCTTTTGTGAAAATTTTCGATACCGTTCAAAATTAGGTGTTAGAACAATTAAATTTGGACACAACTTTTTTGCTTGCCAAATCGGCATTGTTGTTTTAACACCGAACTTCCTCGCTTCATAACTACAAGTAACAATTATTCCTCGTCTTTCTTCAGGATTTCCTGCAATGGCTAACGGTTTACCTTTTAAAGAAGGGTCATATGCCATTTCAACAGATGCATAGAAACTATTCATGTCGACATGAAAAATAACCCTTGCATTTCTTTTCTCTACCTCACCCATTTCGTTTCACCTTCAACCAATACATTTGAATGGTCCGATATTTTGCAAATGGTCCAAAAGCTCTTTATTTTTGATTAACTGATTCTATAATCGCTAACACCATTTCAGCCAGTTTATTTAATTCTTTTACTGGTATTCTTTCCTTTGTAGTATGAATTTCTTCGTAACCAACCCCTAATACAACTGTTGGGATGCCTAGGCCAGCAATGACATTTCCATCACTTCCGCCACCACTTTTAATTAGTTTCGGTGTTCTTCCTATTTTTTGACAAGCCTTTTGTGCGATTTGTACCACTTCATCTTCTGGTCCAAATTTGAAGGATGGATACATTACTTTTACATCAACTTCTGCTTTTGCTCCCATTTCGCTTGCAGTATCTTCAAAAGCCTTTTTCATTGCTTCAATTTGTTTATTTAACTTTTCTTGAACAAGAGATCGAGCTTCAGCAAATATATAAGCTTTTTCTGTAACGATATTTGTTGCTTGTCCACCTTCAAAACGGCCAATATTCGCTGTCGTTTCTTCATCGATACGGCCGAGTGGCATTTTTGATATCGCTTTTGCTGCAACTTGTATTGCTGATATCCCTTTTTCTGGTGCTACACCTGCATGGGCACTTTTTCCAGTTATTGTAACATTAATTTTAGCTTGAGTCGGTGCAGCTACAACAATCGTTCCAACTTCACCATCACTATCTAAGGCATACCCATATTTTGCCTTAATAAATGAAGCATCTAATGCTTTTGCCCCAACTAAACCAGACTCTTCACCAACAGTAATAACGAATTGAATATCACCATGTTCAATTTGTTCTTCTTTTAAAATTCGAATAACCTCAAGCATGACTGCAAGTCCGGCTTTATCATCGGCACCCAAAATTGTAGTACCGTCAGATTTTACATATCCGTCTTCTACCGTAGGTTTTACACCTTTACCTGGAACAACTGTATCCATATGGGAGGTGAAATAGATCGGATCAGCTTGTTTGTTTGTTCCTTTTAAAGTACAGATTAAATTATTAGCTCCATGGCCAGTCTTTTCTTTCGCATTATCTTCAACGACTTCTAAACCAAGTTCAGTAAACTTTTGCTTTAAAACTTCAGCAATTTTACTCTCATGTTTCGTTTCAGAGTCGATTTGAACTAGTTCTAAAAATTCATTTAGTAATCGTGTCTCATTAATCATTATAACCCTCCATTCTATTTAATAAGTATACCCTTTAATTACCACTTCCTTCAATTCTTTATTATTGAATTATGTTAAATTTATTCATCTATTTATATAAACAAACGAATGGTACATCAAAAAATCCTCCTAATACTAGGAGGAACAAACTTATAATGGTATATTTCCATGTTTCTTCTTCGGGCGATCTTCTTTTTTCGATTTTAACATATCTAGTGCTTGAACAAGTTTAATTCGGGTTTCACGAGGATCAATCACATCATCAACCATCCCCATTTTTGCCGCAACATAAGGATTAGCAAATTTCTCTCGATATTCTTTTATTTTTTGTGCACGCGTTTCTTCAGGGTTCGGACTATTGTTGATTTCTTTAGCAAAGATAATATTAGCCGCTCCTTCAGGACCCATAACCGCAATCTCAGCATTAGGCCATGCGAACACTAGATCTGCACCTATTGATTTACTATTTAATGCGACATAAGCTCCACCATATGCCTTTCTAGTAATTACAGTAATTTTCGGTACTGTTGCTTCGGAATATGCATAAAGAATTTTGGCACCGTGACGAATGATCCCACCGTGTTCTTGTTTCACACCCGGGAAAAAGCCTGTTACATCCTCAAATGTAATCAAAGGAATATTAAAAGAATCACAAAATCGGATAAATCGGGCTGCCTTGTCTGAAGAATCAATATCGAGTCCTCCAGCTAAAAATTTGGGTTGGTTACAAACTAGTCCAACGACTTCTCCTCTTATTCTTCCAAATCCTATAATAATATTTTTTGCAAAATCCTTTTGAACTTCTAAAAAAGAACCTGGATCAACAATTTGCTCAATGACCTTCTTCATATCATAAGGTCTAACGGTATCGATTGGGACAATATCTGGTAAATCTGGACGATAATCATCTGTTTCATCAAAGGTTATGACAGGTGGTTTCTCACGATTACTTGATGGTAAATATGATAATAATGTGCGAACTAAAAGTAATGCATCTTCTTCACTTTTAGCACTGAAGTGGCTATTCCCACTGATAGAACTATGGACTTTTGCACCACCTAAATCTTCTGAACTAATTTTTTCACCGGTTACCGTTTCAATTACTTTCGGGCCAGTTATAAACATTTGACTTGTTTTTTCAACCATGATGACGAAATCGGTAATCGCTGGGGAATATACAGCCCCACCTGCACATGGTCCCATAATAACAGATATTTGTGGAACTACTCCGGAATAGATGGAGTTACGATAAAAAACATGCCCATAACCGTCTAGAGATACTACCCCTTCTTGAATACGAGCTCCACCAGAATCATTTAAACCAACGATTGGAACATTATTTTTCGCTGCTAAATCCATAATGTTTGCAATTTTTTTTGCATGCATCTCCCCTAATGCTCCACCAAACACAGTAAAATCTTGGGAAAATAAATAAATCGGACGTCCATTAATTTTTGCAAAACCGGTTACAACACCATCCCCAGGACCTTTTCCAAGGTCAGAAGAACGATGTTCAATAAATGGATTTAATTCAACAAATGATCCTTCGTCAACCAATATATCAATTCGTTCTCTTGCTGTAAGTTTCCCCTTTTCATGCTGTTTATCAATTCGCTCTTCCCCACCGCCGAGTTCTACTTCCCTACGCTTATCATATAACTCATGAATTTTATCATACATATCCATTTTCTTTACATCAATCATTTCCCTTCTCCCCTTTGTTACATTATCAATCTAGTAAGCTATTCATCTTCTTTATGTTGACAAAGTTCATATAATACGCCCCGACATGATTTCGGATGTAAGAATGAAACTAATGCCCCACCTGCTCCTTTCCTTGGACTTTCATCAATAAGTTGAATATTTTCTTCCTTTAGATATGTGATATTTCCTTCGATATCCTTTGATGTTAATGCAATATGATGAATACCTTCTCCGCGTTTTTGTAAAAATTTATGTATCGGACTTTTTTCATCTGTTGGTTCTAGAAGCTCGATTTTACAATTTATGGCATTGATAAAAGCAACTTTAACTTTTTGTGATTCTACAATTTCTGTTCCTACATGTTTAAATTGTAATATATTCGTATAAAACGGAAGAGCTTCATCAATTGATTTAACAGCTATCCCAATATGATCGATCCCTTGCATATTTTCCCCCCTAACGAACCGTTTGTTATAACACAATATTATTTTGTTATAATACATTATAACAAAAACAGCGAATATTTTTAAATGTTTCGATTTTAAAAATTAATACTATTTTTCTTAATAAATCCATATATCCAATAATAAGTCATGCATGCACGCTTGTTCAAAATATAAATTCACGTTAAAATATATGCTAGAGTTGTCACTGTATGTGGAGGTCGTATATCATGAGTAATAAAAGAATTCGAAAATTAATTGTTTACTTGATGATATTTGCAATGGTTGCTACAACTATCCTTACCGGAATTTCAATGTTTTTATAAGCTATGATTTGGGTCATTCATCTAAAATTAAGGATAAATGACCCCTTTTTCTGTTCCAATTTGTTCGAAGTTCTTCCAAGTTTTCGTGATAAATATTTTTGTTCCAATCGGAACAAGTTCGTATAATTCTTCGACATCTTCATTGCGTAAACGAATACAACCTAATGAAGCATAATAACCAATTGAATGGGGATTGTTTGTGCCATGAATCCCATATGTTCGACCATTCGTATTAAGGGCATCAAATCCAATCCACCTTGTTCCGAGAGGATTTTTTGGCGATCCTCCAGAAATATTTAATTTTCTATAATAAGGATTAATCGCTTTTACGGTCACAGTAAACATCCCTTCAGGTGTAAGGTCATCGGTTTTTCCTGTTGCAGCTTTATAAATCTTTTTGACCTCACTGTCTTTTATAAAAGCGACTTCATTCGTTTGTTTATTAACGATAATAAAAGGATCGCCTGGTAGAGCAGGGCCAATAGGCCATAATGGTGAAATGCTAACAATTGTCAGTAAAATAAAAACGAAAGATTTCAAAACATCCACCAGCCTTTTTTATAGTATGAAACAAAACTGGTGGAATTATTTTTTCTAAATTTCCTTATATGCTCATTACGTGCTCTTCTATTCTTTATATTGATTATTAAAAAAATCAGCTAATAAATTTTCTACTGCTATTGATACAGGAAGTCTCCCAGTTTCAACATTACGTTGAACAACAGGTAATCGCTTTTTTATTTGCTCATTTTGGAAAAACGTTTGTTCAAGACGTTCTCTAATCGATGTCAACATCCAATCGGTTGTTTGCTTCTTTCTTCTTGCATAAAACACCCCTGATTTCTTCGTGCTATTAAAAAAATCCAAAATAAGTTCCCAAACATCGGAAATTCCCTCGCCGGTAATGGAAGAACATGCCACCGCTTTCGTTTGCCACCCCTCAGTTGCTGCTTTCAAAAGGCGCAAAATTTGATTATACTCGTTTCTCGTTTTAATCGCTTTTTCCTTATTGTCACCATCTGCTTTTGTAACGATAATGGCATCAACTAGTTCCATCATTCCTTTTTTCATACCTTGCAAGTCATCACCTGCACCTGTTATCGTTAACATTAAAAACATATCAACCATTGTTCTCACAACAACTTCACTTTGACCAACGCCAACGGTTTCAACGAGGATCATGTCATATCCAGCTGCTTCACAAAGTAAAATCGTCTCTCTCGTTTTGCGATGAACCCCACCTAACGTTCCTCCCGAAGGTGACGGACGAATAAAAGCATTTTCTTCACGAGAAAGCTGTGCCATCCTGGTTTTATCTCCTAATATACTCCCTTGAGAAATAGTGGAAGAAGGATCAATGGCAAGAACTGCCACCTTCTTCCCCATTTGACACAGATCTGTGCCAAATCGCTCAATAAAAGTACTTTTTCCAGCTCCTGGAACACCTGTAATCCCTATTCTCATTGATTTTCCAGTTAACGGTAATATTTCTTTCAATAATTGTTGTCCAGCTTGAAAATGATCAGGATGGTTACTTTCAATTAATGTTATCGCCTTTGCCAAAGTCATTCGGTCGCCTGATTTTATTCCTTCAACATACTGTTGAATAGGAATCGATTTCTTCTTTTTTCGAAACCGATTTGATACCATTTAATTCACTTCCTCATAACCAAGTCGTTTATAAATTTCTTCTAGTATAATTTTGGCTGAGTTTGGAATTTTGGTTCCAGGACCGAATATAGCAGAGGCACCATTTTTCATTAGAAAATCATAGTCTTGTGATGGAATGACGCCTCCAACTGTGATCACAATATCATCTCTCCCTAGTTTTTTTAACTCTTCGACAAGTTTTGGTAGAAATGTATTGTGACCACCTGCAAGTGAACTCATACCGATGACATGAACATCATTTTCTACAGCCTGTCTAGCTGTTTCTTCAGGTGTTTGGAAAAGTGGACCGATATCAACATCAAAGCCCATGTCCGCATAAGCAGTAGAAACAACCTTAGCTCCACGATCATGACCGTCTTGACCAATTTTTGCCATTAAAAGGCGTGGTCTTCTTCCTTCTAATTCAGCAAACTCATCGGTCATACTCTTAATCTCTTCAATCGTTTCTTGATCTCCATAAGCACTGCTATATACTCCGCTAATGGACCGGATTGTTGCTTGATGTCTACCACATACTTTTTCTATTGCCTTAGAGATTTCTCCTAATGTTGCTCGTTTTCTTGCCGCCTCTATTGATAATTCTAGTAAATTACCTTCACCGGTTTCTGCTGCTTTTGTCAAATTTTCAAGAGCTTTTTGAACAGTTTTTTCGTCCCTTGATTGTTTTAATTCTTGTAAACGTTCAATTTGTTTTTGACGAACTTTTGTATTATCAATAGCTAAAATTTCAATCGCTTCTTCTTCTTTAACTTGGTAAGTATTTACACCGATAATTTTTTCTTGTCCAGAATCAATCATTGCTTGACGTTTTGCCGCTGCTTCTTCAATTTTTAATTTTGGATATCCTTGTTCAATAGCTTTAGTCATACCACCTAATTGTTCAATTTCCTCAATATGCTTCCAAGCTTTTTCAATCAGTTCATTCGTTAAAGACTCTACATAAAACGATCCAGCCCAAGGATCAATCGTTTGAGTAATACCCGATTCTTCTTGTAAATATAATTGTGTATTTCTTGCAATCCGTGCAGAAAAATCTGTCGGTAAAGCGATCGCTTCATCTAATGCATTCGTATGCAGAGATTGAGTATGACCCATTGCTGCTGCATGGGCTTCAATTAAAGTTCTTGTCACGTTATTAAAAGGATCTTGTTCTGTCAAACTCCAACCTGACGTTTGAGAGTGGGTTCTCAGTGCAAGGGATTTTGGATTTTTCGGATCAAATTGTTTCATTAATTTAGCCCAAATGAATCTTGCAGCTCGTAGTTTTGCCACTTCCATAAAATAATTCATTCCAATTCCCCAGAAAAAGCTTAACCGAGGTGCAAAAGAATCGATATCAATACCTGCATGTAAACCTGTCCGTACATATTCCAGCCCATCTGCTAGAGTATAAGCCAGTTCTAAATCTGCTGGTGCACCTGCTTCTTGCATATGATATCCAGAAATACTAATACTGTTAAATTTTGGCATGTATTTGGCTGTATAGGCGAATATATCTGAAATGATTCGCATTGACATTTTTGGTGGATAAATATACGTATTTCGAACCATATATTCTTTTAATATATCATTTTGAATCGTGCCAGATAATTTCTCCTGGGGAACACCTTGTTCTTCAGCCGTCACGATATAAAAAGCCATAATTGGCAGTACAGCTCCATTCATGGTCATCGAAACAGACATTTGGTCTAACGGAATCTGATCAAACAAAATTTTCATATCTAAAATTGAATCTATCGCAACACCTGCTTTTCCGACATCACCAACTACCCTTGGATGATCTGAATCATAACCACGGTGGGTAGGCAAATCAAAGGCTACAGATAAACCTTTTTGTCCCATTTTTAAATTTCGTAAATAAAATGCATTACTTTCTTCAGCTGTTGAGAAGCCTGCATATTGCCGGATCGTCCACGGCCTGTTGACATACATCATTGGATATGGTCCTCTTGTATAAGGAGGTAGACCAGGTAAACTATCCAAATGTTTTGCTTCTGTAAGATCTTTTTCCGTATATTCAGATTTGATCGTAATATTTTCATATGTTTTATGTGTTTCAACAGTAGAACCTGTCGCTACATTTCGATTATCTTTAAACAATTGCACTTTATCGAACGCCGGCCGCATCTAGATCTCCTCCGATTTCTACTAGTATTCGTTTTAATGTTTCCACATGATCCGCTTTTTCATCAATGAAAAATGTAACACCTAATTCTTTTAGTTTGTGTATGACTTCTTTCTTACGTAAACCTGCAATTAAGTATAGCTTTTTGTGATTTTCCACTATCGTTTTTTCAATGAATGGTAATGCCTGTTCAAAATGATCATCTGTTCCAGCAAAACCAATGATTTTTTCAGATGCTTGATTGACAATACGACTAATTTCTTCTAATTGGATCTCTTCTTGGATTGGCTCGGCTAAAATACCACCACTAGCACAAAAGTCAGACACAAAATCAGTTATTTTTTTATATTCTTTTACCATACCAAGCCCAATTAGCCCGATTCTTGGAGGATTACCTTCTTTATAGCTTTTTTTCGCTAAGAAACGTAACTTTTCATATTCTTCACTAAGACGGAAGTAATTTATAACACTCTTTTCTTCACTAGACTCAACAAAAAAGTCTTCAATAGAATCACCATTAGCAATGCCATTTTCTATTTGTTGAATTGCAATTGGTTTTAATTTTTTTAAAGTTTCAACAGCAAAATCCGATTCTTGAAGCTTTTCCGAAATATCAGCATACTGATTTGTTCCAATTAATTTTATTTTTCGTTTATATAAGTCCGATAACATGTTTTGACGGTTTTCAATCATGAGTTGTTCAACTGCCTTTTGATTAAACGCTTCCAATAACCCGCCCAACTCCTCTATTTGTAAGAAAAGCTGCCATGATTTTTCAATTAATTCGTTAGTTAAATGTTCAATAAAATATGAACCAGCTGCAGGGTCTTTAACATTTGCTAAACTTGATTCTTCACGTAAAATATGGTGGATGTTGCGAGCGAATCTAACACCTAATTTGCTAGTCTCTCCATATACTGCATCAAATGGTTGTATACGTAATGTTTGAACTTGTCCGATAACCGCTGCAAATGCTTCCCCACTGGACCTTAGCATATTGGTGTATGGGTCGAGTTTTGATTTATTTACCATTGTTGTTTCTGCAAATAAGTCAAGTACAGCTAATTGGTTATCCACTTCATAGCTCTCAGCAAGTTTCTTCCATAAATATCGCATCGCTCGAAGTTTAGCAATCTCCATAAAGAAATTTGACTGAACGTTGAGTCCTACTACAGTATTTTTAAAGAAAAATTCAACTGGTACTCCGGCTTCCTTTAAGTTTTCAATTTGCTCAACGGCTGTGGACAAGGTAAAGGCAATTTGCTGAACTGCGTTACCTCCTGTTTGTTCAAAAAATCTACCATCAACAAATAAGGTCTTTAAATTTTGAGTTTGATCTGAAGCTTTCTTTATTGTGTTGCACCATAATGTCAACAGATTTTTCTTTTCTTCACCTTTATAGGAATTTTCTACGATCGACCTAACAGGATCAAACCCTATAAACCCTTCAATATGCACACTCTCATTTTTTATAAAGTGAAATAGTAATTGATAAAATGGAATAATTTCCTCTTTCCCATCAATAAAAAAAGACACTTCAGCAAAATTTATTCCTTTAAATAATTCCTCTATATTACTTTTATTTAGACCTTTCGGAATTTTAAAAGCAACAGTAGGTTGTCCATATTCAATTGCTTCGAGAATATTCTTATTAATCTTTGCAATCGATTCTCCCTCAACTTGTTGAGCTATTTTCCATTTGTAACGGTAATCTCCTAAATGGATTCTTTCCTTTGGTAAATCCGCTTTAGTATACAGTGGCTTAATTTTGATGTTTTCAAATGTATTGCGAACATATTCACTAACTGTTTTCCCTTTTAATGATTTATTTGCAACTTCCAACCATTCATCATAAGATGGTTTTTGAAATTCTGTAGCTATTGTATGTTGCAAAATTCCCCCATGTTTGCTTTCCAAAAGGATCCCTCCTGTTCTCGAAATAGATTCACTTTATTAATATTTTATATTAAAACAAAAATTTTGAAAATAATTTAATCATTTTTATCCCAAATACAGAAAAAACAAACAAAAAAAATCATCCCTCACAGGTAATGAACAAAAAATTATTATAATAATAAAATTATGATTATGTGAGGAATGAAATATTTTTATTTTTATATTAATAAATATTCGTATTTTCCTGAGACATATTTTCTAAGATCTCTTTTACCCGCTTTAAAAACTTACCACAAATCAAGCCATCTAATACGCGATGATCTAGTGATAAACACAAGTTTACTTTATCTCTTACAGCAATCATCCCATTTTCCATCACAACTGGTCTTTTAACAATACTTTCTACTTGAAGGATTGCCGCTTGTGGGTAATTAATAACGCCCATCGATTGGACTGAACCAAAGGAACCCGTATTGTTAACAGTAAATGTACCACCTTGAAGGTCATCTGGAGATAATTTACCCGTTCGCACCTTTTGTGTTAACTCAGAAATTTCACGGGCTATTCCCTTGATGGTCTTTTCATCTGCATGTTTTAAAACTGGTGTATAAAGTGCATCTTCATCTGCAACAGCAATTGATAAGTTGATATCTTTTTTCTGTATGATTTTTTCTCCAGCCCACATACTATTTAATTGCGGAAATTCTTTTAACGCTTGAGCAACAGCTTTTACAAAAAACGGAAAATATGTTAATTTAAATCCTTCTTTTTGTAAAAATTCATTTTTTATTGAATCTCTATATTGAACAAGATTCGTGACGTCAACTTCTACCATCATCCACGCATGTGGAATTTCCTGTTTTGATTTCTTCATATTCGTTGCGATCGCTCTTCGAATACCGCTTACAGGAATCTCAATATCACCTGATGTCGGATTATGCAATGGTTCGGATTTTGTTTTTTGTTTGGCTAAAGAGTCCTTTTCATTAACTTGTGACAATTGTTGTATCGAATTTTCTTGATGTGTTGTTGTTTCTTGTTCGATGTCAGTAGATTTGTTGTTTGCAATATAATTTAATACATCTTTTCTTGTAATCCGGCCACCTCTTCCAGTCCCTGTTATTTTTGATAAGTCAATATCATGCTCTTGAGATAGTCTAAGGACTGCTGGCGAATAACGTTGTTTTTGTGGAGTACGGATTTCTTTTTCTGATGTATCTGAGTTTTCTTGTAAATCGGTTACTTCCATTTGTTCAACTTCTGTACTATTCTCTTCCGTTTCAATGGTGCAAATGATTTCACCAACCGTTATGGTTTCTCCTTCTTGTGCAATAATTTCTTTAATGATACCAGTAAAGCTCGATGGAACTTCTGCAGTTACTTTATCAGTAATAATTTCAGCTAACGGATCATATTTATTTACTTTCGTACCAACTGATACTAGCCATTGATTGATTGTTCCTTCTGTCACACTTTCTCCCAATTGAGGCATTAAAATTTTTTCTACGCTCATGTTAGCTCCCCCTCTCCTTAAAATTCCGCTAATTCCCGCATTGCCTTCTCGATCTTATCTGGATTGATCATAAAGTACTTCTCCATTGTTGGAGCAAAAGGCATAGCCGGAACATCTGGTCCTGCCAGGCGCATTATTGGAGCATCTAAATCAAACAAGCAGTTTTCTGAAATAATTGCAGCAACTTCACTGATCACACTACCTTCTTTATTATCTTCCGTTATCAAAAGTACCTTTCCAGTTTTCATTGCCGCTTCCATTATTGATTCTTTATCTAAAGGATAAACTGTACGCAAATCAAGGATGTGACTAGAGATTCCTTCTTGAGCCAGCTTCTCTGCCGCTTGCAAGGCAAAATGAACACATAATCCATACGTAATAACGGTAATATCTTCCCCTTCGCGTTTTACATCTGCTTTTCCAATAGGTACAACATAATCATGATCAGGTACTTCGCCTTTGATTAAACGGTAAGCCCGTTTATGTTCAAAAAACAGAACAGGGTCATCATCGCGAATGGCCGCTTTTAAAAGACCTTTTACATCATAAGGAGTGGAAGGCATAACAATTTTTAACCCTGGCTGATTTGCGAATATAGCCTCGACTGATTGTGAGTGATATAAACCACCATGAACACCACCTCCATATGGAGCCCGAATAACAATTGGGCAATGCCAATCATTGTTTGAACGATACCGAATTCTTGCTGCTTCTGAGACAATTTGATTCACGGCGGGCATGATAAAATCTGCAAATTGCATTTCACCTATAGGACGTAATCCATACATAGCAGCACCTATGGCTACACCAGCTATAGCAGATTCAGTAAGAGGTGTGTCAATAACACGTTCTTCACCAAACTGTTCAAATAAACCTTGAGTGGCTTTAAACACTCCTCCTTTTTTCCCAACATCCTCGCCTAATATAAAAACATTTTCGTCCCGTTCCATTTCCTCACGTATCGCCTGTGTTACCGCGTCAATATATGAAATAACCGGCATCAATATCCCTCCTATTCCTTATATACATATTTTAATGCATCTTCTGGTTTAGCATATGGAGCTTGTTCCGCATAATCTGTTGCATCGTTTACGATTCCTTTCATCCGCTCTTCAATTTCTTTCCTTTTTGGTTCATCTAACAATCCAACTTCAATTAAATATTTTCCAAAGATGACAATCGGATCATTCTGTCTCGCATTTTTTACTTCTTCCGGATTGCGATAAGCTTTATCATCATCATCACTAGAATGTGGTGTGAATCGATTTGTAAGCGCTTCGATTAATGTCGGACCATCACCTTTAATTGCACGTTCTCTAGCCTCTTTAACTACACGATATACTTCTAATGGATCACTTCCATCGACCTTATAGCCCGGCATTCCATATCCTGCTGCCCGATCTGCTATACTTTTGGTTGGTAATTGTTTTTCTATTGGTACAGAAATCGCATATTGATTGTTTTGACACATAAAAATGACCGGTAAATTATGAACACCCGCAAAATTTAACCCTTCATGAAAATCACCCTGGTTGGAAGAACCTTCACCAAATGTTGTAAATGAGACAAAATTTTGTTTTTTCATTTTAGCAGCTAAGGCAAAACCAACAGCATGGGGCACTTGTGTTGTTACAGGTGATGAACCTGTCACAATGCGATTTTTCTTTTGACCAAAATGACTGGACATTTGTCTACCTCCAGAACTTGGATCCTCTGCCTTTGCAAATGCACCAAGCATTACTTCTCGCGGACTCATACCAAATGCCAAAACAAGAGCAAGATCTCGATAATATGGTAATAGATAATCCTTCTTGCGATTTAATGCAAAAGCCGCACCAATTTGTGCTCCTTCGTGACCTTGACCTGATATAACAAATGGAATTTTCCCTGCACGGTTTAACAACCACATACGTTCATCAAGTCTTCTTGCAAGTACCATAAGTTCATACATTTCTAATACATCCTGATCGCTTAAACCAAGCTTTTGGTGACGATTGTTTTCCATCTGTGTGAATGCCCCCCTTTTCATTCTCTTTACAAATTATCCGTGAATTGCTTTTCCATCAACTGCCATACTAACCTCAGCAAATATTTCCGATAAAGTCGGATGCGGATGAATCGCCTCGGCAATCTCCCATGGAGTTGCGTCCAATAAAGTAGCTAAACTTGCTTCAGATATTAATTCTGTCACATTAGAACCGATGAGATGGACCCCTAATAAATCGTCCGTTTTTTTATCAGCAATCATTTTAACAAAGCCATCAGTCTTTCCATTGACGAGTGCTTTACCAATCGCTTTGAACGGAAATTTTCCTACTTTGATTGAATAGCCTAAATCTTTAGCTTTCTGTTCGGTTAAACCAATACTTGCCACCTCTGGACTAGAAAAAATACATTTTGGTACTTGACGCTCATTTAGTGTGGTTGGATTTAAACCTGCCATATGTTCTACAGCAATGATTCCTTCTCGGCTAGCGACATGGGCAAGTTGTATACCACCAATGCAATCCCCAATTGCATAAATATGTGATTCTTTAGTTTGATAAAAATCATTGACTCGGATTTTTCCATCATGAAGTTCTATATCTGTATTTTCTAAACCTAAATCATTAGTGTTTGCTATCCGACCAACAGAGAGAAGAACTTTATCTGCCTCAAGCTCTTTTCTTTCATGACCAATTTCTACTTGAATTTTTACCCGATTAGATTTTTTTAATGTTTCCGCCAATACCTTTGCATTTGTTAATACTTGAACTCCTTTTTTCTTTAACGAATTTGCTAATTCTTTGCTAATCTCTTCATCTTCACTCGGAATAAGACGTTCCGCATATTCAACAATCGTAACATCCACATCCAAATCAGCCAACATTGATGCCCATTCTACACCGATGACCCCACCCCCGATGATCAGCATTGAGTTCGGTAGTCTTTTCATATTTAAACAGTCATCGGATGACAAAATGATCTCACCGTCAAACTCAATTCCTTCCAACTTCTTAGGTCTTGAACCTGTCGCAATTAAAACATTTTTTGGTATAAGCATTTCATTATCACTTTTATCTTCCAATTCAACGGATACAGTCCCAGGCATCGGGGAAAATATAGAAGGTCCTAAAATGCGACCCGTTCCATGGTATACATCAACTTTTTCCTTCTTCATTAAAAACTGGATGCCTTGATGTAAATTGTCTATCACGTCATTTTTTCTATTTTGAATTTTCGAAAAATCGATTCCAATTACTTGTGATGCGATTCCATATTGATCACTTTCTTTTATCGTTCTGTACACCTCTGCACTTTTTAATAAAGTTTTTGTCGGAATGCAACCAGAATGAAGGCAAGTGCCGCCTAATTTGTTTTTTTCAACGATAGCCGTTTTTAAACCTAGTTGGCTTGCCCGGATTGCAGATACATACCCTCCTGGTCCGCTACCTATTATCACTAAATCATATTCCTTTGCCATGTCCGTCCTCCTATCAATTTTTCTTTCTCTTTTTAGGCTCTCAAAAATTTTGAGAGCCTAAAGTTCATCATATTAACGATTGGTTCTATGGGATAATATACTTTTTTCATTTCTTAAAAATGTTGTTCTTGAATCTCTTACCTTTTGAATTCGTTCTTCCGCCATACGATCTGCCGCTACATAGGTAGGGATATTGTCTCTTTTTGCAATTTCAAATACCCGTTTTAAGTTCGTATAAATTTGTTCAACCTTCTTCATTGCCCGTTCACGATTATAACCGTATAATTCATCCGCTACATTGATAACGCCACCAGCATTAATAACATAATCCGGTGCATAGATAATACCAGCTTCATTTAATAGGTCACCATGGTGATCTTCTTTTAATTGGTTATTAGCAGAACCGGCAATCACTTTTGCTTTTAATTGGGGAATTGTCTCATCATTTAAAATTCCGCCTAGAGCACAGGGTGCAAATACATCACATTCAACACTATAAATGTCCTTAGGATCAACTGCTTTTGCACCAAAATCCTCCATTGCCCGCTTTACGGAATCTTGATTGATATCCGTAACAATTAAATTTACTCCTTCTTCATTCAAATACTTACATAAATGATAAGCAACACTACCTACACCTTGAACAGCAACAGTTTTACCTTCTAAAGAAGTATGACCAAAGTATTCCTCTACAGCAGCTTTCATTCCCTTATAAATACCGTAAGCCGTTACCGGAGATGGATCCCCAGATGATCCAAAAGCAGCAGATGTTCCCGTCACAAAATCTGTTTCTTCATGAATAATATTCATATCTTCTTCTGTAGTACCAACATCTTCAGCCGTAATATAACGACCATTAAGTCCTTGAACAAAACGACCGAAAGCACGAAACATTTCTTCATTTTTATCTTTTCTAGGGTCCCCAATTAAAACTGTTTTTCCACCACCAAGATTAAGTCCTGCAGCTGCATTTTTATAAGTCATACCTCTAGCTAAACGTAAAGCATCAATGATCGCTTCTTCTTCACTTTTATAATTCCACATACGAAGTCCGCCTAAAGCAGGACCTAAAGTTGTATCATGTATGGCGATAATTGCCTTTAATCCTGATCCTTTATCTTGAACAAAATGTAATTCCTCATAATCATACTTTTCCATTTCTTTAAATATTTCGATACTCATCTTGCTATCTCTCCTTTTCCTGTAAAAAACTTCGCCCAATATTATAAAATGCAAGTTTTATGCCAACTTAATTTTGAAAGCGTTTTCTTGTTATTTATCGATTTCTAGATTGATTGGTCATGCAAAAATTTGCAGTATATGCAAAAAAATTCATGCAAAATTTTGCATTTTTTCTAGTTTATAATATAAGGTACGAATGGATATACCTAATTCTTTTGCCGCGTTTGTTTTATTACCACGGTGTTTTCGTAATACTGTCTGGATAATCTGCTTTTCATAATCGTCAAGCATTTTTTGTAAACTTTTGGTGTTTTCAGGATTCAAATCATTTTCATCAACTTTTGTTTGATTAATGTCAAGTGGTGGTAAATGTTCCTTTCGAATCAATGTCTCATTATAATTCATGAAAATGATAGCCCTACCTAAAATATTTTCTAATTCTCTCACATTTCCCGGCCAATGGTATTGTTTTAAGATGGTAATGGCATCTTGGTCTATTCCTTCTACATTACGTCCATAATCGTGATTTATTTTTTGGATCAGTCGTTGACAGAGTTTCGGAATATCATCGAGTCGATTTCTTAAAGGAGGTATCCTTATTGGAAAACGGTTTAATCGATAATATAAATCTTCACGGAACTGACCTTTTTCAATTTCCTTTTCCAAGTCTTTATTCGTAGCAGCAATAATTCGAACATCTATCGGAATTGGTTTTGTCCCACCTACTCGCACAATTTCCTTTTCTTGAACAGCTCTTAATAGTTTCGCTTGCATTTGTAACGATAATTCACCAATTTCATCTAAAAAAATACTGCCGTTATTTGCTTCTTCAAAAAACCCTTTTTTACCACCTCTTTTTGCTCCTGAAAACGCACCTTCTTCATAGCCAAATAGCTCACTTTCTAATAACGATTCTGAGATTGCTGCACAATTGACACGAATAAAATGATTATATTTACGATCGCTTTCATTATGTATAGCGTGGGCAAATAACTCCTTCCCTGTACCAGATTCACCTCTTAACAAAACCGTTGCTGGAGTTTTTGCTGCCTTTCTCGCCTGTTCAATTGCAGTTAAAATATCATTCGTTGTACCGACAATATCTTCAAAGGTGTATTTTGCCTCTAACGTACGAATTCTTTCTTTTGCTTTTTCTAATTCAGTTGTTAAATCACGTATCTCAGACATATCATGAATTACTGCTACACTTCCTTTTAAAATTCCTCCAGTTATAATTGGCGCTACATTGACGACAACTTCTTTTTTATTAGGACCGACTAACATTTTAACTCCCCGAACCGGCTTTTTTGTTCTTAAAACACGGAGATGCATACTTTCACCACGATAAATGTCTGTTGTAGCAGGTTTTCCAATGATTTCACTTTCCGTAAGTCCAGTTAAACGTGTATAAGCAGGATTAATTAAGATGCCAATTCCCTTTTCATCAACAACAGAAATTGCATCATCACTTGAATGGATAATCGCTTCCAACATCGTACGCATTTCGTTTAAATCATTCGTCTTTTTTGTCAATTGTCGAATCGCTTCTTTTTGGTTCAAAATTAAAGATAGAATTGGTTCACAAATCATCATGGGCTTTTTCTCATCATTCAATATAGATCGCCCGGAATTTTCTTCGATTGTATTAAATATAATGTGAATTTCTGTTTCTAGTTTTTTAGGAAAAGTATGTAAAAATGGAATACCAAGTTTTTGCGCTGCCAATATTCCTGGTGCATTTTTATCCTTATCAATTATGGCGATGATATTAAAATCCTTAACCTTTTGTAATATTTCAAGGATAGCTAATCCCTTCTCACCCGCTCCAAAAATTAATACATTTTGCATTCAAACACCTCCATTATGTAAAAAGACAACACCCTTGACAATTTAGACAATTTAGACCATATTCAATATATAAAATATTAACATACAGGTGAAAGGAACCGATATGGAACGTTTATTCGCATTCTTACTTTTATTAATACCAGGTTTAATGGCTACACTAGGAATAAAATACATTCGTGACACAATGTTTAATGAATTACAGTGGCCATTTCCATTATTGTGGGTCCAAGCTTTTTCTGGCTTTATCATGGTCATTTTAGGAATTGCCTTTATCGGTGGTTTTATTTATCACCGAGATAAAAAAAGGCAACGAGTTAAAAAAAGAAGATTAAGTAGGTGAATTAGGAAAAGATAACCTACTTAACCTCCTGATTACCTTTTTAGTTCGTCACGAAATGTTCTAGCCTTTTCAGGAAAGTCTGTAATCAACGCATCAACTTTACACTTAAATAATCGCAACCATTCATTTTTTTCATTGACGGTATATGGTCTCACCTTTATACCATGCTCTTGTGTTTTCAAAATTAATTCTTTTGGACAAGACCGAAAATTAGGATGAATAGCTTTCGCTCGTATTGCTTTTGCATAAATCCATGGATTAAACAGACCTTCTGAATATAATGGGGCTGTTTCAATCTCAGGAGCTACACGATAAGCATACACAATAGCAAAATGATTAAAAGATGAGAAGATAATTCGTTCTTCTAATTTCATATCTCGGATGAACGCGATGGTTTTTCTCACTAATTCAAAATTTTTTAATGAACGTGTTTTAAACTCAATGTTACAAACCAGTTCTGTTGTTTTAAACCATTCTAAAAATTCCTTTAATAAAGGAATCTCGGCTCGAAATTTCCCATCTTTAAATTTTGCACCTGCATTTAATGTTTTTAATTCTTTAGTTGTTAAATCTTTAACAAATCCAGTACCATCTGTTGTCCGATCCACCTTATCGTCATGCAAGATCACAACCTCACCATCCTTTGTTAAGCGAACATCTAACTCAATACCATCCGCTTTGACCCTGGCTGCTTCTTTAAAGGCTAACATCGTATTTTCAGGATGTGTACCTGCTGAACCTCGGTGAGCAAATATATGTGTCATGATTCATCTCCTTTTTCATTTATCCTGAAATTTCTAACTCAATTCAACGATCGTTTCAATTACTCATTATATGTAGCTTTTAGATATAAAACACCTGTAAGGGACAGGTGTTTTTGTTTCCATAAACCAAGGAATTAACTTATTCCTAAACCTACCCTTTTATTTTTCATTGATTAGGTTGGGTAAAAAAGAAAGGACCGAGCAAGCATTTACTCGATCGTTTGATCTTTTTATCTTATCTAACCACATCATTGCTACTTATGAAGCTTGATGTTCTAATCTTAATTTATCAGCTATCATAGCAATAAACTCGGAATTTGTTGGTTTTGCTTTTGACATACTAACAGTGTATCCGAAAAGCTTTGAAATTGATTCAATATTCCCTCTACTCCAAGCAACTTCAATGGCATGGCGAATTGCACGTTCCACACGACTTGCTGTTGTATTATATTTTTTTGCAATATCAGGATATAACACCTTTGTGATGGAACCTAATAATTCAATATCATGATAAACCATGGATATAGCTTCTCTTAAGTATAAATAGCCTTTAATATGTGCTGGAACACCAATTTCATGAATTATATTTGTTATGCTCGCATCCAAACTTTTCGGTTCATCAGATTGTTGAATAATTATGGAAGCATTATTGTTTATATTGGTATTTTTCTTTGATGTTTCACCCTTACCCATTACTTGACGTATTTGTGCTACTAAATGATCCATATCAAACGGTTTTAAAATAAAATAGGATGCGCCTAATTCAACTGCTTTCTTTGTCACATCCTCTTGACCAAAAGCTGTAAGCATAATGATCTTCGGAGGATTTTTGTCTACATTAAGTTTTTCTAGCACCGCAAGACCGTCCAAATGTGGCATAATAATATCTAAAATTAATACATCCGGCCGAATATTTTCTAACATTTTTAAACATTCCTGGCCATTGTATGCAACTCCAACCACTTCCATATTTTCTTGATTATTTATGTAATCCTTCAAAAGCACAGTAAGTTCCCGATTGTCATCCACAATACACACTTTTATTTTCTTCACGAGACTTCCTCCCCTAATATCTTAAATTTCATTGTAATCTACAATTTCGACAATTGCTAATAAAATCCCTTTTAATTCATCCGAAAAAAAGTCGTTTTTACTATATTTATAATAAAAATCATCGCACCATCCCGGCAAATGTAACTTTTTGAAATATTTTTAATAAATATATTACTCATATTCCCAAGAAATTCAAGGTTAGGAATGAAAAAAGCGAGCTGTTTTAGCTCGCTTTTTCTTCTCCCTTTACATATATATCCAAACCAGCCTCGTTTAGCATCCATTCAATATGAACACCATATCCGCTGGATGGGTCATTTACAAATACATGGGTGACTGCTCCTATGAGTTTTCCATCTTGAATGATCGGACTACCACTCATTCCTTGAACAATACCACCTGTTTTATCAAGTAGTCGTTCATCCGTAATTTTTATTACCATTCCTTTCGTTGCCGGAAACTTTTGTGGTGTAGAGCTAATAATTTCTATATCAAATAATTCAACTTTATCCTCATCAACTACCGTTAAAATTTGTGCAGGGCCTCTTTTCACTTGATGGGATAGAGCGATTGGAAGGGGCTTATTCATGATCTTATTGTTTAAATCCTTCGTTAATGTTCCGTATATTCCAAATTGATTATTTTTCTGTATATTTCCAACTATATTTCTTTCATTTAAAAATCTGGCTAATTTTTCACCAGGTGCGCCATTGGTTCCTTTTTGAATGGAAGTAACTGTTGAAGGAACGATATAACCATCTTTCACTACAATAGGCATTTTTGTATCCATATCAGAGATAACATGTCCTAATGCTCCATATTTTTTTGTTTTTGGATCATAAAAGGTTAATGTTCCGATACCGGAAGCAGAATCACGAATATATAATCCTAATTTATATTTACTTTCAGATTCATCGATAGCAGGATATAAATCGGTTTCGAATTGTTCATTCTTTCGCTGAATTCCTATTTTCAATGGTTTCCCCTCTTTTCCCGACTTTTGAACGTGGGGACCAATATCATTAATGGATTCAATTGTTTCACCATTAATACTAATAATTAAATCTCCTGTTTGAATACCTGCCTTTTCACCTGGAGATACTTTGCCTGAAGGGGAATTTACTAAGTGATGTCCAACGACAAGTACACCTTTTGAATTTATTTTTACACCGATGGATTGACCACCTGGTATCACTTTGAAATCCTTTAATACATTAACGCTCACTTTTTTTATAGGGATACCAGCAATGTCAAAAATTAGATCACTCTTACCTTCTTTCAATGCTTCAACTGTCAAATTTTTATCTTTATTAATTTGAATATGTTCTTGTGTACCTTGTACGGTATTTACAACTTCTGTAGAAGCCAATTCAAATGATTGTCCTTTAAATAAAGTTAATTCATTTGGATTATTTAAAACTTTTCCAACTGGTGAGAAAAAGCCGATATAAACGAAAGAAACAAGGAGAATTAAACCAAATATTTTTCTTATTTTATCTCTATTCAATACACTCACTCTCCTCGCTTCATGTCCACACAAAGGGTACATTTATAATCTAGCCGTTTCGCCCTATAATTATAATCGACATATTTAAAAAAATACTGTACAGAATGGATAACTTTGGTTGAGGAAAATTTGGTATAAAAAAAGCCGTCCAATGGATGGACGACTAAATATAATATTAATGATGCTGATACTTATATTGATGTGCTAAATCAAGAAGCTCTTTTGCATGTTCTTCCGTAGCAGTTGTTATATGTGATCCAGATATCATGCGAGCTATTTCTTCAATCCGTTCACGCTCACTTAATTGTTGAATTGAAGTGATCGTTCGATGTTCTTTTATTTCTTTTCGAATAAAGAAATGATGATCACTTAATGCAGCAACCTGAGGAAGATGAGTAATAGATAATACTTGTGAATTGACGGAAATTCGATATATTTTTTCACCAATTGCTTGAGCAACACGACCGCTTACACCAGTATCTACTTCATCGAAAATAATTGATGTTACTCCTTGATGTTGTGAGAAAATCGTTTTTAAGGCAAGCATAATACGAGATAATTCTCCGCCTGATGCGATTTTTGCCAATGGTTTCAATGGCTCTCCTGGGTTTGTACTCATATAAAATTCGATTTTGTCAATGCCATCTGGTTGAAATTCGATATTATCTTGCTCAAAAAATTTAACTTCAAACACCGTTTTGTCCATATATAGATCTTTCAGTTGCTTATGAATGGCCTCTGTTAATTTTTCTGCTGCGTTTTTACGTAATGAAGTTAGATGATTGGCTTCAACTAATAGATCTTTTTCTATAGAAACTAATTTCTTATTTAACGTCTCAATATGTGACTCACGATTTGTGATCATTTCAATTTCATCATCAATTTTTGCACAATATTCTAAAATCGCTTCAATGGAATCCCCATATTTTCTTTTCATTTGATGAATGATATTTAAACGATTCTCTATTTCATTAAGTCGATTCGGGTCGTATTCAAGTTCATCCAGTTTATCTCGTAATGTATGAACGATATCTTCTAATTGATAATAACTATTTGAAACAATATTATAAATTTCCTTTAATTCTTCATCTATCGTTTGTGCTTCATCTAAATTAGATAAAGCTAGTCCAACCCAGTCTAGACCCTTTTGTTCACCTTGTAATGCCTCATAGGTTGTATTTAAACTTGAAAACAATTTTTCAAAATTGGTTAACTTCTTCTTTTCAGTTAAAAGTTGTTCATCTTCACCAATTTTTAATTGAGCATTTGTTATTTCATTTAATTGAAATTTTAATAAATCAAGCCGTTGTGCCATCATTTGTTCATTTTCATTTAAAGAGGCAAGATCTTTTTTTATTTTGACATATTCTCGATATATCGATTGATACTCATTTAGAGCAGGGTAGATTTCTTTTCCGCCAAATTCATCCAGTAAACGTAAATGACTTTTTTCATCTAGCATTTCTTGGTTATCATGTTGACCATGAATATCGACGAGTGTTCGACCGATTTCTCGTAAAATTGTAATTGTGACAAGTTTTCCATTTACTCGACAAACGCTTTTTCCAGAAGGATAAATGTCTCTTTTTAAAAGTAACATTCCTTCTTCAATTTCAATCCCAAATTCCGAACATTTAGCAATTGCTGGATGATCATCTTCTATTAAAAAGAGACCTTCAATTTCTGCCTTATCCGCACCATGACGTACAAAATCCGATGATCCTCTACCACCGACTAATAAATGAATTGAATCGATTATAATGGATTTCCCCGCTCCTGTCTCTCCTGTTAAAACTGTAAAACCTTTTTGGAAGGATACCGTTACCGATTCAATAATGGCAATATTTTTTATCGCTAATTCCGCTAACAACCGTTTCCCTCTCCTTTAATTCATTGTATTGCTAAACGTTTTATCCAATCATTCCAGCATATTGAAAAATTTTTCTTTTATTTTTTCTGCGTTTTCTTGTGTATCAGCAATGATTAAGCATGTATCATCACCACAAACAGTACCTAAAATTTCATCCCAATCTAATTGATCAATCAAATTACCAACAGCATTGGCATTTCCTGGTATTGTTTTTAGAATGACTAAATGTCCAGCACTATTGATTTTTACAAAGGCATCAATTAATAATTTTTGCAGTTTTTCCAAAGTGTTATATTTTTGGTCTGATGGCAAACTATACTTATATAATCCATCCCGGTATGGTACTTTCACTAACCTGAGCTCTTTTATGTCTCGGGAAATCGTTGCTTGAGTAACTTGAAATCCTGATTCTTGCATTCGTTCAACGAGTTCATCTTGTGTCTCAATGTTATATTTGGCAATTAGCTCACGTATTTTTAAATGTCGTTGTAATTTACTTGTCAAGATTTGTCACCTGCTTATCCATTTTTTGTACATTCATTTCTTTATCTTATATTTTACAAAATGAACCTCATTTTAGAAAAGAATTATTTAAATCTCGACATTATTATACACATTTACATCAATACATACCATGAATGAAAATAGAAAGGCTGTCGAATCGACAGCCTTCTAATTAACTGAATTTTGAATTTTTCCTTCTTTAAATTGCTCATGGGCAGATTGCACCACATCATTTACCTTAATATTTAAAAAGTTCTTCCCTTGTTCGCTTTCATCTTTAACTCGCCATTTTAAATGAATTAAAAATTCAATATTTCCTTCACCTCCGGTTATCGGAGAGAAGGTTAGGTTTTGGACATCATAACCTTCAGCAATTGCAAAATCAATAATTTCTTGAATGACTTGCATATGAACTTTCGGATCACGGACGATTCCTTTTTTACCAACAAATTCACGTCCCGCCTCAAATTGCGGTTTAATTAATGCCACAACATCACTTCCATCAACAAGCAGTTTTTTTAATGGCGGTAACATTAATTTTAATGAAATAAAAGATACATCAATCGAAGCAAATTCCGGCATATCTCTAGTCAAATCTTCCGGTTTTATATAACGGAAATTTGTACGTTCCATGACGATCACACGATCATCGTTTCTTAACTTCCATGCTAATTGATTGTACCCTACATCAACAGCATAACTATACCGTACACCATTTTGCAATGCACAATCGGTAAAACCACCTGTTGAAGCACCAATATCAATCATGATTTTATCTTTTATATTTAAATCAAATGTTTTTAAAGCTTTCTCAAGTTTGTAACCACCGCGAGACACATAAGGCATTTTCTTACCTTTAATCGTAATCTCGATGTCAACCGGGACCTTTACCCCCGGTTTTTCAAGGCGTTCTTCCTTCGAAAATACAATTCCTTCCATAATTGCTCGTTTTGCTTTTTCTCGCGTTTCAAAAAGACCACGCTCAGTTAAAATAACATCAAGTCTTTCTTTTTTCACCAAATTCCTCAAGCCCTTTTTATTAATTTTTGTATTTCATTTTTTATCGTTTGAACGATGTTATCCGACGTTAATCCAACTTCATGAAGTAAATTCTTCACATCGCCATGTTCAATAAAACGGTCCGGTATCCCCATTCGTTTGATTTCATGATCGGTATACCCATTGTCACACGCAAACTCTAATACGCTGCTTCCAAATCCACCTTGAAGAATCGCTTCTTCAATGGTTAAAATTGGAATTTGATTGTGCAGTAAACTGCGTAGCATTTCTTCATCTAACGGTTTTATAAAACGAGCATTAATAACTTTCGTTTGGATACCATATTTTTCCAATTTCTTCGCTGCTTCTAATGCCATCGGAATTGTTGTGCCAAATGTTAAAATGGCATAATCTGTTCCTTCACGTAAAACTTCCCATGTGCCAATTGGAAGTTTCTTCAATTTATTATCAAGTTCGACACCATAAACACTACCTCTTGGGAAACGCATCGCGATCGGACCGTTATCATATTGAATCGCCGTATAAATCATATGTTGCGCTTCGTTTTCATCCTTAGGCATCATTAAAACGATATTTGGGATATGTCGTAAAAAGGCGATATCAAATACCCCTTGATGGGTTTCTCCATCTGCACCAACAAGTCCAGCACGATCAATCCCTATAAATACATTTAAATTTTGTCTACATATGTCATGAATTAATTGGTCATAGGAACGTTGTAAAAAGGTAGAATAAATGGTTAAATATGGTTTCATTCCTTGAGTAGCTAGTCCAGCCGCTACTGTTGCAGCATGTTGTTCTGCAATTCCTACATCAATCACTCGTTCCGGAAACTCCTCTTGAAAACCTTCTAATTTTGAGCCGACAGTCATAGCTGGTGTAATGGCTACAATTCGTTCATCATCTCTTGCCAATTTCCGTACTGTTTCGCTTACTAACTTGCTCCATGCAGGTTTACTATCAACGGGTTTAATAAAGTCACCTGTTTCAATTTTATATGGTCCTGTCCCATGCCATGTACCAATCTTATCATTTTCTGCTGGTTTATAACCTTTTCCTTTTTTCGTAACAACGTGTAAAAGAACCGGACCATTCGTTTTTTTCGCGTATTTTAAGTTTTCAAACAGGTCATCATAATTATGACCATCAATTGGTCCAAAATAAGTAAACCCTAGCTCTTCAAAAAACACACCATTGATAAATAAATATTTCAAGCTATCTTTGAACCGCTCTGCAGTCTGAGCCATTTTTCCGCCTACAGCCGGAATTTTTTTCAGTAATGCTTCCAATTCATCTTTTGCCCGATTGTATTTTCCAGCAGACCGAAGTCGACCTAAAATATTGTGAAGTGCACCAACATTCGGGGCAATCGACATTTCATTATCGTTCAGAATGACAATTATATTTTTCTTTTCATGTCCAATATGATTCAGCGCTTCTAACGCCATACCTCCTGTTAAGGCACCATCACCAATAACAGGTACAATAAAATAATCTTCTCCTTTTAAATCACGGGCAATCGCCATACCCATCGCTGCAGATAAACTCGTTGAACTATGGCCAGTTTCCCATACATCATGAGGACTTTCGTTCATCTTTGGAAAGCCAGATAATCCTTGATACTGACGTAAAGAATGAAAATCTTTGGCTCGTCCGGTTAAAATTTTATGTACATAACATTGATGTCCGACATCCCAAATAATTTTATCCTTAGGACTGTTAAATGCCCGATGTAATGCAATGGTTAATTCAACAACGCCAAGATTCGGTCCGATATGTCCGCCGGTTTTAGAAAGCGTTTTAATTAAAAAGCTCCGAATTTGTTCACTTAGTTGCTCTAATTCTTTTTTTGTTAAATTTTGTAAGAATGATGGATTTTCTATGGATAAAAGATCCATATTGGATCACTCACTTTCATTCGATTTCCTACTCTCCAGTATAATTTAGAATATCTATAATTATAACATGATGTCAATATTCCAGCATTTTTCTTCCTAATTTCTGTGGGAAATCGTTATCTGTTTCTTTTACCAATTAATTCTGTTATATATGATAAGTACTGCTTTTCAATTGGTAAAATTGATAATATTTGTTCTGCCTTTAATAAATGATCTTTTAATTTCTCTTTTGCACCTTTCATAGTTAACAGTTTCGGATAAGTACTTTTCTGCTTTTCAACATCTCGGCCGATATTTTTCCCTATCATTTCCTCTGATCCTTCAATATCTAAAATATCATCCCGAATCTGGAAAGCAAGGCCAATATGGAAGGCATATTCTTCCAATTTCGTTAGCGTCTTGTGATCTGAATCAGCCATTATGGCTCCTGCTTTAATACAAAACGCTAAGAGATTACCTGTTTTATGTTTATGTATATACTCCAGTTGTTCTAGGTTTAAATCTTGATTTTCCCCTTCTAGATCTGCAACTTGTCCAGCAACCATTCCTTCAGGACCAGCAGACTTTGCAAGTTCACGAATAAGGGCAACCTTTTTATTAGCTGAAAATCCTTTCATTTCTGCTAACACTTGAAAACTGTAAGTTAATAATCCATCCCCGGCTAATATTGCTGTTGCTTCACCAAATACTTTATGATTTGTTGGTTTGCCTCGTCGCAATTCGTCATCATCCATTGCTGGCAAGTCATCATGAATGAGTGAATAGGTATGAATCATTTCCACAGCACATGCAACCGGAAGGCCGATTAGTGGATTTTTATTAAAAGCAGATAAAGTTGAAAATATTAATAATGGACGAATTCTTTTGCCCCCTGCTTGTAAAGAATAATCCATTGCTTGGCGTAATGATTCAGGGGTATTAAGGGACTGAATATATTTTTTTAGTTCAATATTTATTTTTTCAATTTGTACCTTCATATAGTCTGGCATTTGCAATTTAGTCCACCTCATTGATGGAGAAACTTTCCGTTTCACCATTCTCCTTTAAAATTTCCGTTAATTGTTCCTCAACATTCGTTAATTTTTGATGACAAATTTTTGCTAGTTCCATACCTTCTTTATATTTTTCAATCGCCTCTTCTAATGGAACGTCACCTTCTTCCAATGCTTCCACGACTTCCTCTAACTTTTCCATTGCTTCTTCAAAGGTTAGATTTTCTTTATCCGTCATATTTTACACCTTCTTTTTTTCGATTATTTTCCCCTCTAAAGTTCCGTCTGACACTCTTACTGTAATGGTTTCTCCGATATTTACATCATGTATCCTTTTAATTATTTTTTGTTCATGATTAAAAGCAATGCTATATCCTCTTTCCATAATTTTCAATGGACTTAATGCATTAAGTGTACTCAATTGTTTCACGAAATTTTGATTTTTTTGATTAACTGTTGTAATCATTACACGATTTAGACGTTTATATAAAGCGTCCATTTTTTGTTGAGCTAATTTTAATTGCGCCTCTGGTTTTTTTCCTTTTAAACGTTGTTTCAAATGAATTAATTCTTGATTCGCATTCAATATCTTTTGATTCACCAATCGATTTGCTTGATTGATTGTCCGATCTAGAAGTTCCATTTTTTGTACGAATAATTTTTCAGGATATCGGAAAGCATAAGACTTCTCGATTCGATTTAGTCTTTCTTTAGAAAAAGTTAACTTTTCTTTTGTCGCCCTCGTTAGTCGTACCTTACGATTTAAGATTTTTTCTAATAAATCTTTAATATTTGGTACGGCAAGTTCTGCAGCCCCAGTTGGTGTTGGTGCTCGCATATCAGCAACAAAATCAGCTATCGTTGTATCAGTTTCATGACCAACCGCAGAAATAATTGGAATTTTTGATGAGAAAATAGCTCTCGCCACAATTTCTTCATTAAAAGCCCATAAATCTTCAATGGAACCGCCACCGCGGCCCACAATTAACACATCAGCCTCTTGTCTTTCATTGGCTATTTTAATAGCCTGAACAATTGATGGTGCTGCTTGTGTTCCTTGGACAAGTGCTGGATAAATAATAATTTTTGCAATCGGAAAACGTCTTTTAATGGTTGTAATGATATCTCGAATTGCTGCTCCTGTTCGAGAAGTTATAACACCGACCACATCTGGATAGGTTGGTATTTTTTTCTTATATTGTAAATTGAATAAACCTTCTTTATCGAGCTTTTCTTTTAATTGTTCATAGGCCAAGTATAAGGCACCAATTCCTTCTGGCTCCATACCTTTAACATAGATTTGATATTGTCCACTCGGTTCATACACGGTTATTTCACCATGTAGCAGTACCGTCATTCCATCTTCTGGTTCGAACCGTATGCTTCGAGCAGAACTAGCAAACATAACAGCAGCAATACGTGCTTTTTTATCCTTTAAGGTAAAGTACATATGGCCACTCGTATGTCGTTTGAAATTTGATATCTCGCCTTTAACATAAATATTTTGTAAATGGGGATCAAAATCAAATTTTCGCTTTATATATTTCGTTAATGCTTCAACAGTTAAATATTGTTTTTGTTTCATTAGAATTCCCCTTTGAATCATTCCTTTACTTTTATGAATGCTCATTCTCTTATACTTCTTACATTCTACTAAAAAAAAGAGAAGCAGTCACCTAAATTAAGGAGCTGCTACTCTATTCGTTCTCTTAATTGACTTTTTGTAATTTTTCAGCTGCTTTTAATGTGTTTTCAAGAAGCATGGTGATGGTCATTGGCCCAACACCACCTGGTACAGGTGTAATGTAAGAAGCCTTATCTTTCACTTCTTCAAATAATACATCTCCACAAAGTTTTCCATTTTCATCACGATTCATACCGACATCGATTACAACTGCTCCCTCTTTCACATGTTCAGCTGTTATGAAATTTGCAATTCCAACAGCACTGACCAAAACATCAGCTTCTCTCGTAACACTTGGTAAGTTAGCCGTTTTTGAATGGCAATACGTTACAGTTGCATTTTTTTGTAACAACAGTTGTCCCATCGGCTTACCAACAATATTACTTCTACCTACAACAACCGCCCTTTTACCAGTTAGATCATAATTGATATCTTCAAGCATGACCATAATGCCGAAAGGAGTACAAGGTATAAAACTGTCTTCTCCAATCACTAGTTTTCCGACATTAATCGGATGAAAACCATCAACGTCTTTATCAGCACTGATTGTTTCTATCACGATTTGCGGATCAATATGTTTAGGTAAAGGTAACTGGACTAGAATCCCATGTATATCAGGATTATGATTTAATTCTTTTATTTTTTCTATTAAAAACGCTTCTGTAATATGGCTATCATATCGTTGTAAAAGAGAATATATCCCTACTTCTTCACAAGCCTTCTGTTTATTCCGTACATAACGTTCACTTGCTTGATCATCGCCTACTAAAATAACAGCAAGCCCTGGTTGAATCCCCTTTTCCTTTAGCTTTTTAACTTTTAATTTAATTTCTTCGCGTTTTTTTGCTGCAATTTCTTTTCCGCTGATGATTTGGCCAGACACGTTATACCCCTCCCATTATGTTATCGTTTTAATTCATCTTTAATTTTGGATAAAACACCGTTTATGAAACTTCCAGATTTCTCATCACCGAATCGTTTCCCTAATTCAACTGCTTCATTTATAGTGACAGCAGAAGGAACGTCATCAGTATACTTCATTTCACTAACTGCAAGCCGTAAAACATTTCGATCAACATTTGCTAATCTCTCTAATGTCCATTTTTCTAAATGTTCAGAGATAATTCGATCAATTTCTTCCAAGTTATTAATAGTATTAAAAAACAAGTGATGTAAGAAAACTTCTTCACTAAATCCTTCTTCTACTAAATTTTCTAAAACCGTATCTGGATTATTTTTCCCTACATCCACTTGAAATAAGGCTTGTAATGCCTTCTCTCGTGCTGCCTTTCTACTCATACAAGACGAACTCCTTCTGAATATACAAAGTATTGTTTTTAATGATTAATAAAAATCCAAAAAAATAATAACATAATTTTATTATAAAAGAAAATCTTGTTAAGTATTTTTAACTCTTGAATTTAAAAAATTTATAAGAAAAAGCAGGAGAAGTTTCCTGCTTGAAAACGCTTTTTATTCATCATTGTCATGATCTTCTTGAGTTTCAAAGTTGACATTGACGATATGGACATTTACTTCATCCGTTTCTAGTCCTGTCATATTCAGTAATGCTTGACGAATATTATCTTGAATTTGTTGAGCTACTTTTGGAATAGAAACACCGTAATTTAGAACACAATAGACATCAATTTTAATTTGATTTTCAGATAAATCAACCCGAATGCCTTTTCCATGATTTTTTCGACCAAATCTTTCTGCCACACCAGCTGCAAAATTGCCTCTCATTGTCGCTACTCCTTCAATTTCAGAAGCAGCAATTCCAGCAATGACTTCAATAACTTCAGGGGCAATCTCAATTTTACCTAATTCATCTTGCACCATTTCTAACGCATGATTTTCCGCCATAGAATACACCACCTTACTTATTATTTTTCATCACATCATACATTTCTAAAAATTTCGTGTTAAATTCTCCACTTACAAATGCAGGATGTTGTAACACTTTTTGATGAAATGGGATTGTCGTATGAACGCCATCAATGACAAATTCATCTAATGCACGTTGCATGCGATCGATTGCTTCATTCCTTGTTGGCGCATGAACAATAAGCTTAGCAACCATTGAGTCATAATAAGGAGGAATTGTATAACCTTGATAGCATGCAGAATCAACACGTACACCTAACCCCCCTGGTACTAAGTATACATTAATTTTTCCTGGTGATGGCATAAAATTTTTCTCAGGATTTTCCGCATTGATTCGACATTCAATTGCCCAACCGTTAAAAGTAACATCTTCTTGCTTAACAGATAATGTTTCTCCACTTGCAATACGAATCTGTTCTTTTATTAAATCAACGCCTGTAATTAATTCAGTAACAGGATGCTCAACTTGAATTCTTGTATTCATTTCCATGAAATAAAATTGTTTGTTTCGATAATCAAATATAAACTCAATGGTACCTGCACCGGTATAATTGACAGCTTTGGCTGCTTTAACAGCTGCTTCTCCCATTTTATTCCGTATTTCATCATTTAATGCAGGAGAAGGTGCCTCTTCAATTAGTTTTTGTAATCTTCGTTGTACCGTACAATCCCTTTCACCTAAATGAATGACGTTTCCGAAATTGTCAGCTAATACTTGAATTTCAACATGACGAAAGTCCTCTATATATTTTTCCAAATATACACCAGGATTACCGAAAGCTGTTAACGCTTCTTGTTGAGTAATATTAATACCTTTAATTAATTCTTCTTCATTATACGCGACTCGTATACCTTTACCTCCGCCGCCTGCTGTAGCCTTAATAATCACTGGATACCCGATTTCTGAAGCCACATTTTTTGCTTCATCGATATCTTCAACAATCCCATCGGAACCTGGTACGATAGGTACACCGGCTTGTCTCATTGTTTCCCTGGCAACGTCTTTTGTTCCCATTTTTCCAATGGCTTCTGCACTTGGTCCAATAAATGTTAGTTGACACTCTTTAACTAGATTGGCAAAATTTTCATTTTCTGCTAAAAATCCATACCCTGGGTGGATTCCATCACACCCTGTTAATGTTGCCGCACTAATAATATTTGCCATATTTAAATAACTATCCTGAGATTGTTTTGGGCCGATACAAATTGCTTCATCCGCCATTTGAACATGGAGTGCTTCACCATCTGCTTCTGAATAAACCGCAACCGTTTCAATCCCAAGCTCTTTACAAGCACGGATAATTCGTACGGCAATTTCACCTCTATTAGCAATTAATATTTTCTTTAACACAGTACCACCTCTTAATTTGTCTTCACTAAAAACAGTGGTTGACCAAATTCTACCAATTGGCCATCTTCAACAAGAATTTCAACAATTTCTCCCTCTACTTCTGCTTCAATTTCGTTAAATAATTTCATCGCTTCTACAATACAAACAATCGTGTCTGAGTTTACTTTATCGCCAACTTTTACATATGGTTCAGCATCAGGGTTCGGTTTACGATAAAAGGTACCGACCATAGGTGAAGTAATTTTATGTAAGTGATCTGCATTTATCGAACTAGTCGTTTCTTTTTCTTCTACTTCGTCAACTTTTGGTTGAGCTTTTGCATTTTCAGATTCTGTTTGAGGTTGTTCTACTGATTGTGCAACTGTTTGAGCTACACTAGGAGCAACATATTCTGTTTCCTGAGTTACAGGCTGCTCATTTACAACAACTGATTTATTTTTTTTCATAGTTAATTTTAAACCGTCATATTCATAATCAAATTCATCAATACTAGATTGATCCACAAGTCTGATTAATTCACGTATTTCTTGTACTTTTAACATATTGACACCCCTTATTGTAAACTTAAAAAATTAGTACTAGCTATTAAAACTATACGATATAATTTTATTTTAGTCCAATAGGAAAGTAAATAAATTCTTTACAAAATGAAAGCAAGTTTAATCTTTATTGATTAAACTTGCTTTCATCTTAACGGTTCATACAAATTTGATCCTATCCGTTTTTTATTTTGTTTCTTCATCATTATTATTATCGTAGGCTACCGAAACAAAAGAGCTACCAATTTCTTTTTTTACTATCTTAATAATTTCATTGGCATTCGCTTTTGTAGGTTCCATGCCTTTAACAGTAACTAAAACTTCATCATCTTCAACTTGCACAAGGGCATCTTCATAACCAAGGTTTGAAACAATTAAAGATTCCACTAGTTTTTCTTTATCCGCAATTTGCTGTATGCGTTGCATCTCATCCTTTGCAGCGCTTTTTTCAGCTGCAGATAGTTCATTCGAACCCGCCATTTGTTGCAATTCTTCTAGTTTTTGACTACGCTCATCCATTTTTTGAAGTCGAATTTCTTCGAAAACTTCATCTTTAGACACTTGTGTAATGGTCGTATTTGTTCCTTCATCGTTTGATTCTACATTTTGTTCTTCCTCTGCAATATTTGCCACATGATTATTTTTGGTTGGCTCTGCCGTAATATAGTAGACAGATAAAACGACAACTAAACTCAACATAGTCAATAACCAAACAGTTTGCTTTTTTAACATCAATGATACTCCCTCCACTTAATATTTCATTAATCATAATTTTTATCGAAATGTTCTTCTTACTTTATTTTTTTGCCATCACAGATACACGATGGCTTGGAACATCTAATACGCGCATAACAGCTTCGATAATTGATTTTTTCACTTGAATATTATCAGCACCTTTTGCTACAACAAGTACTCCTCTTACCTGAGGTTTTTTTGTTTCGCTAACGAGTGGGATTTCTTTATCTCCTTCACGTATAATCACGATTTGTTCTTCAATTGAATGATCTTCCACCTCGCGTTGTCCACCATTTGTGTCTGTTTCACTTGTTGTCTGTTTTTTATTTATCGTATTTTTCTCGTAAATCTTTTTTTCGGTTGATTCAAGGTTGACAACAATCGTTACATCCTCAACACCGACGGCTGTTTCAATTGCTTCTTTTAATTGATTCTCGTAATGTTCCTCATATTCTTTCATTGTAGATGGTTGACTAGAAGCTTTTCCAAAAGTTTCGACTTCCTCCATTTTTTCATCATCTTCTGTTGCTACAGGAACGGGTGTTGATAACAAATGATTGTTTTTGGAAAAGAAATTGCTCATGAGCATAAAAGCTATTCCGACAACTAGTACAATTATAAAGTAATGTTTTTTTGTCAATTTCTGTTTTTCTTTTCCATCAGAGGAAAATAGTTTTTTTAAAAATGGAAGTGGCCCCTTATCCTCACTCATTTTCGTTCTGCCCCCTTTCAAACGATATCGCAAGCAATTCTTTATCCACCTCCCACTTATCAGCAAGAAAACGCGCGATTGGTTCTATATCAGGCTTAAATTCGGTTTCGTATGGCTCACTTAAATTAATCCTTACTTCATCAATTTGTTTAACCACTGGTTTCTCTTCAGCTGCCTCTTGTAAAGAAACTTGAATACTTAATAGATTTTCCATTACATCTTCTGGTTGTAGATATGAACGGTAATTTTCATCTACAACAAGCTCTACATTACGAAATTGGTAATTAAATGTGTCCATCAACTCCTTTTCAGTCATTTCTACTAATTGGACAGCCGTTTGTTCTAAAATATATGCATTTTGATCAGCTTGTATATCTATTTTCTGATTTTCTATCGAATTTTCTATATTTGTATTTACATCTTTTTCAAATAAAACGTTTGCATTTTTTATTAGATCTTCAAGATCTGAAGAAAACAATTTAAAAATAGGATTTAATATTATGCTAATGAGTAACAAACCAATGACCATTTTTACATATTTTTGCAAAGACGTTTGAGGTAATAATAGTTCAACTACTACAGCAAGTAATATAAACAAAAGAATATTTGTAATCCAATCGGTTAAAAAATCCATTCTGACACCTGCCTTAACGAACCATTAACGTTATATTTCCTGCTAAAATGATAACCGTGATACTTAAGAAAAACATGATGGATACGATACCTAAGGCAGCAAAAATATAAATAATACTTTTTGAAATAATATCAAGACAATGAATAATAGATCCTCCACCTAAAGGTTGTAAAAGTGCTGCTGAAAATTTATAAATAAAAGCAATCATTAATATTTTTAATGATGGAAATAAAACGAGAAATAAAAGGATACCGACACCAGCTAGTCCAATTGTATTTTTTAAGATAACAGAGGCACTAATAACCGTATCTGCAGCATCCGTAAACATACGACCAACAACAGGTATAAAATTGCTCGTTGCAAACTTTGCTGTTTTGATCGCAACTCCATCAGCAACGGCTGTAACAGAACCTTGAATCGAAACAACACTTAAAAATACCGTCATGAATACACCTAATAATCCAACGCTCCAATTCCGTAAAAGGCTGGCTAATTTCGTTGCCTTATAATTAGTTGTAAGAGTGCTTACAATACTTAGGAGAACAGATAAAAATAATAATGGTAAAACAATCTTGTCCACAAACACTCCACTAATATTAGTTAAAAATACAATGACTGGATGAAAAAAACCTGCGGAAATGATATTTCCACTTGTTGCAATTAATGCTAATAGTAATGGTATAAAGGCAATTGTAAAATTGATCATTTGTTGGATAGCATCCGATGCATATGAGATGGCTGAATGAAAGCTATTTAATGCAAGTATCATTAAAACCATAAAAATAACTGCATATGCGATTTTACTCACCGTTGTTGTTTCAAATGCATTTTGTAAAGATTGTAAGAACATACTTAATACGGTTAATAAAATTAATGTACCTAGTAACTTTCCATTCAGAATTAATTCGTGAAAAATATAATTTATTGCTCCGAACGTTAATTCTTTAAACGAGAATTCACCAGCTTGTTTAATATATTCAACAATGCTTTGTTTTTCAATTCCGGGTAAGAACCCTCCGTATTCATGAATAATGTTATTCCAGAAACCTTCGATCTCTTGGAAATCCATGTTATCGATTTGTTCATTTACTAAATCCATTGCATTAATAGGCTGTTTGTCATTATCTAATTGTTCTTGTGGAACATTTGTATTTGCAACGGTAGGAACCGGTGTAAAAAACAATAAGATGATTCCAACAAACAGAAAAAAATGCCCTATCCTTTGCCTCATCTTTTCACCTCGAAAAAGGAGTGATTTATGAAGATCTTAAGATGGAATCATTTTTATGATCATTTCGATTAGAATCGTAAGTATTGGCACCGCCATTGCTAATATAACAATTTTCCCCGCCATTTCTATTTTGGAAGCGATCGAACCTTGTCCCGCATCTTTCGTAATTTGTGAAGCGAACTCCACAATATATGCAATACCGATGATTTTTAAAATAGTTTCCACATATACTGAATTCACATTGGCGTTAATTGCAATTCTTTCTATCATTTGAATTATCATGTAAATTTGATCGATTAAAAATAGAAAGATAACACAACCCGTAAATACAATGAGAAGAAATGCGATATTCGCCTTTTGTTCCTTTAAAATTAATGCTAAAAAGGTGGCAACTAAACCAATTCCGACGATTTGTAAAATATCAATCGAAAAGCCCCCCTCTAACCATTAAATAAAAATACTGATTTAATTTTTTGAAACAAATCATTGACTATAGTTGCTACTTGAAAAAGAATATAAATAAAGCCAATGAGGACTACCCATTGGGAATATTCCTTTTTTCCTGCTTGATCTAAGATCGTGACTAAAAATGCAACAATGATTCCAACCCCGGCAATTTTAAAAATTACATCCACATCGATGCCCATCACATTTCCCCCTAATCCAAACCTCTACATTAGCAAGATAATAATAAATAGTCCTGTTAGTATCCCTAAATTCCGAAACATCTTTCCGTAGGATGTTTGTTTATCTCGTGCCTCTTCTTCCTCACGTTCTAAATGAGTTAAAGCTAATCGAATTTGTTTTTGTTGTTGCACTAAGTCATGCTTACCTAAAGTTTCACCAAACTGTTTTAAAATCTCCAATTCCGTAGTTTTAAAGGCTGTTCGTTTCCAAATGTGCTCCAGGGCTTCAACCCAAGCATTACTTGCTGTTGTATCCCCTTTAATTAAATTCATGGCGAAACATTCAAATAAGTCTTTAACCGGACTTCCTACTTGCTTTGCAATTCTTCGCGATGCTTCATGTAATGGGGTATGTCCATACATGATTTCTGCTTCTAAACTTTGCAAAGCCGATTTTAATATACGTATTTGACGCGTTCTTTCTGTTAATGCTTTAGAAGCTTCAAAGCCAATCCAGCTAGTGGCAATGATTATACAAATAGCACCAATGATCTTGATCATGTTACAACACTCGCTCTTCGTACTAATTCATTTCCATTCTCATCTTTTATGCTGATAACGTTGCCTGGACCCTTCCCTCGTGATAATTCAATAAAGCGTTTAAATATTTTTTGTTCTAGTATTGGCTTTAATATAGGTCTTCTCTGTATATCTTGATAAGATTCACCGTGGGTCGTCATCATTAAACATATCCCTGCATTGACTGCTTCTAAAATAGCATCGGTGTCTTCTTTTCTTCCAATCTCATCGACTATTAAAACATCGGGACTCATTGATCGAATCATCATCATCATTCCTTCTGCCTTCGGACATGAGTCCATTACATCCACTCGAACACCAAAGGTAAGTTGTGGCACGCCTCCAACACTTCCCGCTATTTCGCTTCTTTCATCAATAATACCGACTTTAAGAGGCGGAATATTTGGTTTTTTACATCCTGTTGAAATGACTCTTGCAAGATCTCTTAATAAAGTAGTTTTACCTGTTTGCGGCGGACCGATGATCATTGTACTTTTCCAATCTGATTGGTAAATATATGGTAACCATTTTTCTGAAATACCGATTTTTTCTTTTGCCACTCGTATGTTGAACGAAGCCACATCCCGAATCGCTTTGACATCTCCTTTTTCTAAAATCACTTTTCCTGCTAGTCCGATTCGATGCCCGCCTTCAATCGTGATATATCCCCTTTTTAATTCTTCATCTAACGTATAAAACGAATGTTTACTAATTTTGTTTAATAATTGTTCCGCATCATGAGGATTCACAACATAGGAGAGATAAATCACTTCTCGATTACTTATTAGTTCAATTGGACGAGAAATACGAATCCGAATTTCTTCTATCTTTTCTAAAAGATTGTTCGGCAGGTTTTCAAATTGTTCTCGTAAGGATAATGGTAATAGATCTATTATTTGTTTCATGATCGAACCTCTCCTATAGACAGATTCTGGATTACTTTTCTATTTAAATGTATTTCATGTTTGGACAAAGTATGACTACAATTTGGGGAAATTACTGCACTGTGAAGAGAAATATTATGAAGTTAGTATGAAAAGATTCATATAGAAAAGTTTTTTCAAAAAAATAGACTGTCCGATCGGACAGTCTACCGAAATTATGCTCTTGATACATAAGATCCATCACTTGTATTTACAACGATTTTGTCGCCAACATTAACAAAGAAAGGTACTTGAACAACATAGCCTGTTGATAATTTGGCAGGTTTTGAACCACCTGAAGCCGTATCTCCTTTAATACCTGGTTCAGTATCTATCACTTCTAATTCAACTGTATTTGGAAGTTCAACACCTAATGTTTCGCCTTGGAACATAATTAAATGTACTTCCATATTTTCTTGTAAAAAGTTTAATTCATGTTCAATTTGTGATGCTTGCAATTCAACTTGTTCATAATTATCCATGTCCATAAATACATGGGTATCGCCACTAGCATACAAATATTGCATTTTACGATTATCGATTTGGGCTTTTTCTACTTTTTCACCCGCACGAAATGTTTTTTCTTGTACATTACCTGTGCGTAAATTTTTTAATTTAGACCGAACAAAAGCTGCACCTTTACCAGGTTTCACGTGTTGGAAATCAAGCACTCTCCAAATTCCACCATCAACTTCAATTGTTAATCCAGTTTTAAAATCGTTTACTGAAATCATAAAATATCCTCCTACCAATTACAGTATGATTAATTCTTTTGTTGAATGTGTAAGCGGTTCGTTTCCATGTTCAGTGATTAATAAATCATCTTCAATCCGAACACCGCCAATTCCCTCTATATATATGCCAGGTTCACAAGTCACAATCATGCCTGGCTTTAAAACCGTATCAGAGCGAAAAGAAAGACCAGGACCTTCATGTACTTCTAATCCGATACCATGTCCTGTTGAATGACCAAAATGAGGGCCATATCCTTTTTCAGTTATATAATCACGACAAATGGCATCTGCTTCTTTTCCTGTCAAACCACTACGAATTTCTTCGACTCCTTTTTGTTGAGCCCCAAGAACAATATCGTAAATTTCTTTCATTTGATCAGAGGGTTGGCCAACCGCTATTGTTCGCGTTATGTCAGAAACATATCCTTTATACAATGCACCAAAATCTAGCGTAACCATATCGCCTTTTTCAATGACTTTATCAGATGCAACACCATGTGGGAGAGCAGATCTAGCACCCGAGGCTACTATGATGTCAAAAGATGAAGATGTTGCACCACTTTTTCTCATAAAAAACTCTAATTCATTAGAAACTTCCAATTCTGTTTTACCAGGTTTGATAAATTCTAAAATATGTTTAAAGGCAGCATCAGCAATATCTGCAGCAATTTTAATTAACTTTATTTCCTCAGGATATTTAATTTGACGTAATTCTTCTACAATACCAGTTATCGGAATAAATTCCGCGGTCAATTCCTTGACATAAGTTTGATGGAGTGCATAAGTCACATCTTTCTCTTCAAAACCTAAACGTTTAACGTTTTTTTCCTTACAAATCTTTGCTACCTCATGTGGAATCGAACCTTGATGTTGGATCACTTCAAAAGCAATACATTCAGCTTTTGCTTGTTCAGTATAACGAGAGTCGGTAATAAAGTAGGCTCCTTCTTCAGTAATCAGCGCAACTGAAGAATCGCCTGTAAAATTTGTTATATATCGTACATTGTATAAATTTGTTATGAGTAGCGCATCAATATCAAATTTAGAAAAAGTCGTACGCAACCGATTTAATTTTACCATTTTTCTCTCTCCCTACATAAAATTCACAACACATATTTTACCATATATTTCAACCGGTTACCTACTTTTTTCTATCTCTTTCGTTTTTTCTCTTTCTAGCTGTTCATTGTATTCATAGGAAATGGAATAACCTATAAATAATCCGAATAATAAATAAATACATAACATGGTTATTACCGTATTGAACTTTAATTCATTAATGTGATTTAAAGTTGGAATAAGAGGGTTTAATACATAAAAGACAAGCACAAATAGAACAGCACCATATAGTAAACCTGCCCAAATATTATTATATTTTTTTAATGTAAAATAATATATATATGCTACACCAATTCCTAATACACCAAGTAATAATAATGAAAAAACAATACCGATCCACCCTGTTTTCCATTCTCCTACCGTCCAAGGCTCTAATATTGTCGTTGGGCTAATTTCTGAAAATTTAAAGAAATGGGCAATTAAAGCGACGAATCCCCAAAATATTCCACCAAAAAAGCCTGTAATCGCGGCAATTGCAGTAAGTGATAATGGCTTTGCATGCTTATCTTGTTCTAATTTTTTGTCTGCCATGACGACACCTCCAATATTAGTATGCCCGTTTATCCATGTTTTACATAAATCAGGTAATTATTGTAGAGGTTTTGCCCTTTTTTTTGTAAAATAAAATTAAATACGTAATACAATGAATATAAATATGAAATTCTGTACTAAATCTTAACATCAACTCATATACTCGCCTCAATAATATTGATTTAACTATTCCTTGGGCTTTCCTATCCCACAACTTCCGACACATTAAAAACTTTTCGTCATAATATTTTTCCAAAACAGAAGGAATTATGAATTATAAAAAAGAATTCATAAAAATAAAGATATTTGTTTAAAATAAAGAATTTTTGCTCATGATGCATGTAGGAGGTGTTAGCATGAATAATAAAATCGGCTACATTCTTTTTGTTAGTTTATTATCGTTCTCATTTATCGGTTTACTCATCACTCTCATGAATGATCCGATGTGGCTTTTCCGTTTTATTCTTATTACTGCAATAATCATCGGTATCATTTATTTTATTATGAAAAAATTTGTGTTTAAAAGTAGTACGATTTTTACTAAGGAACATAAAGCATTTCAAAAAGCAGCTCGATTTTCGAAAAGAAAATATAGAAGGAATACGAAACAACCAACATATAAAAAGAAAAATGCAATTCGGAAACGAACTGCATCTTCAACTCATCTAACGGTTATCGAAGGAAAAAAAGGGAAGAAAAAGAATCGTGCCCTTCATTGACAATACTAAAAGTGAGTAAGGTTTAAAGTTAATATGTCCATTTTTGTAAAAACTTAATTGTTTGTTCTCTACCAATATTTACAAGTTCCTGTTTTTTCTCTTCGGTTAAACCAAATTCAGTTGTTAAAATTCCTTCCGTTGGTATAAATATAATATTTTTTTCGTGTTTCCTAGATATATAGCGAGCATCGTGAGCATCTTTCATCGTTGTAAATAATGCTTCAAACATTTGTAGTGCATTGTTAATTTCATTCGGTGGTATATTCTTATAATCGGGACTTAGTTTTAGCCCAAGGACAGGTCGAATTTTTTTAACATTTTCTTGATCAAATAGCCACATAGGAAAGTTACTTAATACACCACCATCTACGATTATTACCTTTCCTTCACTCGTTTTAAGACGTACGGGCTCAAAAAAATAAGGTAAACTACAACTCATCCGTACCGCTTTAGCTACAGAAAAACTTTCGAAAGGTATATTATATTTATACAAATCATCAGGTATGATTAAAATTTTCCCGTTTGTTAAATTTGATGCGACCACGCGTAAACCACCAGGCGGCAAATCTCCGAAAGTTTTGACGCCTTTTTTTTTGAGTCGTTCATCAATCCAATTTTCTAATGCCTGCCCTTTGTAAAGACCTAGTCTCCAATAGATCGGTATCCATTTAATAAATTTAAATGGAAATATCGAACGTTGTTCATCTAGTATTTCTTCAGCTTCTAATGAATTTAATTCGTCCAACATTTCCTTAGAGTTGTATCCTGCAGCAATCATTGCAGCCACAATAGATCCTGCACTTGTTCCTGCTAGTCTTTTAAATCGATAACCGCGTTTTTCCAGTTCTTGATACGCACCGACAAAAGCTAACCCCTTAATGCCTCCTCCAGAAAATACGCCATCAATGTCCAATTCATCCGCCTCCAACAAGTACTTCATTATTTCATATGTAATCTGTGTCTATTTGTTTTAGTACAGCGGACAAACTGTTTTTTTAAAATCTATAAATAAATTTTTTATTTTATTCTTGAGCATAAAATGTTAGATAAAAAGATCGACAAATTGCCGATGTAGCTTTAAAAAATAGTTAGATCATTTTCTCTGCTTATCTTCAACCAACAATCGCACCCGTTAGTTTCACTATATCACTTCACAATATCTTTAATGTAAATCTAAATCATCAGTAAATACTTCAAGTTTATAGCTTTTCATACCATAAGCATTTAAAATAGCTCTAAAGTATTTTTCAGCCTGTTCCTTTTATTGTGTTTTTTCAATTCTAACTGTAAGGACTTTTTCTGGACTAACCCCTATTCCGTGTACAGTATATTACTCTTATATGTCATCAAAAACTTGATCAAAAAACATTTTATCAATACAGTTTGTATTTTCATTTCCTTTAAATTCATCGAGTACCATAAATTAACACTGTGCATAATCCTATTATGATCTTTTTCATAAAAAACACCTCTCCATTTATTTATCCCAGTAAGTTTTGATTTCCTACTTAAAGTAATTTTCCGTTAGTAAAAAAAGGCACTTTTCCTTATTTAAGAAAAGTACCCTGTTAGTTTAAAGTCATGTCACCTATAAAAAATAAAAACATAATTAAAGATGTAATTGAAGCTAACCATTCGTGAAAATAGTCTTTATTCTCTTTTTTATAAACCCATTCTTCAATTCCTCGGAACAAATATGTTAATGTGAAATACATAGTCATAGAAAGACTAACTGAATAAAGAAAATAGTCAAAAAGTGCATAAAGACTAATTATGAATAAGACCATAAGGATTATTTCAACAGCAATAAAGCCTTTTTTTCTTCCTTTTGAGAACACTCCTATTTTTGTTCTTTTGATGTCCAATCTTCTAACAAAATATTCTGATATTAGAAGTTGGAACACAAAGATTATTACCAGTCCTAAAATTGTTGTACCTAAGCCCATAAATTCCTCCACTTTAAAATAGTATACTTATTTTACCATAAAATTCCAACACATTTTATCACAATCCTCCCCTTTAATCAGATAAGACGCCATTGTGAAGTGTTTTGTTAAAGTCCCCCGTTAGTTGAATTAAGTTAGAGAGCTATATATAAATTCTTTTGAATAAATCATTGGAACTTTGCTTTATATTATTTTTTTCTGGATTCATATGCAGAATGAATCCTTTTTATGTGTTTGTTTTATTGAAAGTGAAAACTCCGATTAAATATAAAATAAGTGAACTAAATAGTAATACAACGACACCTGAACTTATCCCGATAGAATTGTTATTGAGTATAGTAGCAATTTCGCCATTGATGATTTTTCCACTGTTTAAATATGTGAACGGTAGAAGATGAGTAAAATGCGAAATTTTGTCCATTGTACTTACGAAATTTCCAGCTATTGAAGTTCCTATAGTTAATACAATCAGATGGACGTTACCACCCTGTACTGGCTCAATTTTATTATAATGATAAATTTAATTCCTCTTTTCTATATCATCTTCTTGATAAAAGCCCTTTTTACTCGGTTTCAATATTGAAACTGAAAAAATAAAAGATGATAGCAGCATAACTAGTGCCAACACTACTATTGTAAGTCGTAAGTTTATAAGATCTGCAATGAAACCTATAAATAAAAGAAATTTTACTTGAGCAACACTTTGGATGAACTGATAGATACTTGTAACTCTTCCCATTACATGAGTAGGAACATTATTTTGATAGAAGGTCATAATTCCTGCATTTAAAAACACATTAAAAAAACCTAAGATTACAAAACCAACAACAATCGATGTAAAAGACCATGAAAAGGCATAGATTGTATAACCAAAAGTCATCATGATTAGACCGATACAAATCATATATCTAAGTGAGAATTTATTTGAGAAAACTGACAATAAAAAAGCTCCTACAACCGATCCGATTCCCGTTATACTAATTAATAAGCTATAATCAAGTTCGGAAAGACCTACTACTTGTTGAGTGAAAACGACTTCTTGTGCATCCATGGCAAAAGAAAAAATCATAATCATAATATAACCTAGATAAACAAAAGAGACATATTTATTGTTGACCATGAATTTCTTCACAATCGTAAAGTCATGAATCACTTGAGTAATTGTCAATGTCGGAATTGATTCTTTATCAATGTTTTCTTTTTCTGGTAGAAAAAATAATAAAATTGCCGAAATCAGAAAGAAGAAAGCATTTAGCCACAATGTTATTTCAACAGAGGTTATGAAAATAAGTGATCCACCGATTGCTGGTCTTATTATAAACGCCCCAGAACTAGTAAAGGATTGAATAGAGTTAAAACGTTTTCTTTTTTCTTTTGGAACTAATATAGCAATATACGTCATCGAAGATGGATTAAAAAATGCTTTTGCCACACTTAAGACAACTAAAATTCCATATATAAATACCATGTTTGATGCGAATGGAATTAAGCAGATGAAAACAGATCTGACTATGTACGTTACAATAATTACTTTTCTCTTGCTGCGATAATCAATAAAACTCCCAGTCCAGAACTTTGTAAAAATATTTGTCAGTGGACCTACTATCTAAAGTCCTGCAACTGCAGCTGCCGATCCTGTTAACTTATATACAATAATATTAATTGCAACTAAATAAATAAAGTCTCCTATACTAGAAAAACCAATAGATAATAATAAAATCGCCGGGTTTTTCCACCCCATCAAAGTGTACTTCATTTAATTCCTCATTTCGACCAAGATTTCCCTACTTCCTTAACTACTTATACACTGACGCACTTTTTCACTGGCGATAAATGCTTGTTTGTTTATAAGCGTGAAGATCTTCATAAAATGGTGCATAATACAATATTAAGAATAAAATTCGTGCTCTGAGAAATAAGGGAAAATTAGCTCTTCTAGGTCATTTAACTTACTTCCGTTACAATTCCCCTATCACCCCTCTTATTTTCCAACAAAATCTATCAATTTAAAATTTCCTAACAACAAGGTCTTTCAATAATACATCGTTCCACTTTATCGTTCTTGCAACATCAATTAAACTATTATCCTTATCTATTGTTAATAGAAAATCTATAGTCATTACAACTGGTTTATTCGTTTTTGGATTTGTAGAATGTTTAATCCCTAATTCATTACCAATAACAATATGAAAATAACAAATTCAGAGAATTCAGAAATATAAAAGTAATTTTTTTCTAAATCTAAAATAACCCATGTTCCCGTTAAAAAACACCCCTTTAGACAAATATAGTCCAAAGGGGTACTTCATTTCAACTTTTCAAAACATCGCGACTTCTTTTCTAGCCTACAGCTGACCTGAATAAGCTAATTTATAAACCACATTTCAATTGTACACCACAATTGTCACACGTGTTACAACCACCGATCTCTTTGACTTTACCTTTACGACATACTGGGCAAGTATCACCGATTTCTGAGCCTACTGTGACGTCGGTAGAACGGACATCCTGAATCGTATCTACTATAACAACCATCGGTTCTTCTGTTTGAACGTCCTCCGCCATCTCATTTGATTCTTGTTCTGCTGTTAAAGTTAAAACTTGAGTATCACGACTTCCATCAACATACACAGTACCACCTTTAGCTCCACCTTTATACAAGCGTTCATAGACTTTTTGTACTTGTCTTACGGTATATCCTTTTGGCGCATTAACTGTTTTACTGATAGAACTATCTACCCATCGTTGGATAACACATTGAACATCTGCATGTGCTTCAGGTGTTAATTCCATTGCTGATACAAACCATTTTGGTAAATTGTCAGCGGAAGCTTCTGAGTGATTGTCTAAATATTCCTGAACAATTTCCGCATTCACTTCAATATACTTCCCTAAACGGCCACTGCGATAATATTTAAAGGAGAAGTAAGGCTCAAGTCCTGTCGAGACACCAATCATTGTACCTGTAGATCCAGTCGGGGCTACCGTCAACAAATGCGAATTACGAATTCCATGTTCTACTATAGCCTCTTTAATATCTTCTGGCATTTTTTTCATATAGCCTGTTTCGATAAAGGCTTTTCGTAATGCGATTGTTTCGTCTTCTGTTTCACCTGTTAAATATGGAAAGCTCCCTTTTTCTTTAGCCAATTCAACAGACTCTCTATAAGCTGTAGTTGCAATTGTTTCAAACACTTTATCAATAAGTTCATTTCCTTCTTGTGAGCCATAAACCTTTTCACAATAAATGAGCAGATCTGCTAATCCCATAACACCTAGTCCAACACGACGTTCGCCAAGAGCTTGTTTTCTATTTTCTTCTAAAAAATATGGGGTCGCATCAATGACATTATCTTGCATACGAACACCAACTTTAACTGTTTGTTTTAATTTTTCAAAGTCAACTTCCTTCGTTTCCTTGTTTACCATATTTGCTAAGTTAATCGCTGCTAGGTTGCAGACTGAATAAGGTGCAAGAGGTTGCTCACCACAAGGATTTGTCGCAACAACTTTTTGTCCGTATGCTTTCGCATTTGTCATGTCGTTTGCATTATCGATAAAGAAAATTCCAGGCTCTGCTGAATAAGTTGCACATATATTAATTAATTGCCATAATTCACGAGCTTTTATTTTACGGTATGTGCGAACTTTATGCCCCATTTTTTCCCACTCGCGAACATCACCAACTTCATGCCATTTTTCATTGTAAATCTTCATTTCCTCTTGATTATATTTTTCAACATCAGGAAAACGAAGTTCATATTCTCCATCATTTTCAACAGCTTCCATAAATTCTTTTGTTAAACAAACCGAAATATTGGCTCCTGTTAAAAATTCTGGATTATTGACATCGTAAGTTCCGCCATCACGCAATTTTTCTTCGGCATCTTTAATGATTTCTTCTGTAAAACCACCATAACCTGGAATATGTTTGAAATTAACAATGCTTTGATACATTGTTCGTTCTTTTTCAGTTAGCGGAGTAAATTTTAATTTTTCTTGAGCAAGACGAATAATTTGTTCATCCTTCGCATTTTCGATTAAAAACCGTAAAATACGAGGATTTTGCATTTTTGAAATTATGAATTCAATAATATCTGGATGCCAATCTGCTAGCATAATCATTTGAGCTCCACGCTTTTTGTTACTCGTTCATTAATATTGAACGGGGATGGTCATTTCTGCCATCCTCTCATACTTTCGTATGAGATCAGACTATCTCATCAAAGAAGAAAATTTGTAAACTTTCGAATCAGCTTTTTTCTCCATGTTGATATAGCTTGATAATGTAATTCCTCATTTTAAATTTTTATCCTTCCACGACTTATATTTTAGCTATATCAACTTGGCTATAACTATCATTAAGATTTATCATTGATTCGATTATTTCTTCTTTGTCTCGCGCCCCATAACCACGTTGCCGTTTGTTATGGTTTACTCTTTCCATAGTTCCCATTCCCTTTTTATCGTTTGCTATTGGGAACCTTAGGAAATTTCAATAGTCGTTGAACGTTCATCTCCGTTTCCAGAGATGCTTCGCTGCTGATTGCCCAATCTATCTTCTTTTTAAACCATCACGCTCACTGTCACCAGTCACGTTGTGGTGAAGATAGCTCTAAGGGTGTCCCAGCAATTCGCGAGATTTTAATCCCGCCGTTTATTCAACGGGATCCGCCTTGCTCAACTAAATGAGTTAATTTGGCGATATCATCTAACCACGATACTGAACCACTTGATTTACCATTAACTCCTCTAGCTAATGTATTTCTAGGTCGTAGCGTAGAACCATTCGTGCCTACACCACCGCCACGACTCATAATTTCCATTACCTTTTTCCGATGTTCAGAAATCCCTTCACGAGAGTCATGTACAAATGGCATAACATAACAATTAAAGTAGGTTACTTCTTTTCCAGAACCAGCACCGTAGAGAACGCGACCTGCCGGAACAAAGTTGAGTTGTACAAGTTCTTGATAAAACTTATGAAACCATTCTTCTCGTAATTCAGGCGTCTTTTCTACTTCTGCCAGTCCAGCCGCATTTCTTTTCGCAATTTGTTCGTAGTATACTTCAAGCGGTTTTTCAATTACATCTAGTGAACGTGTAATAATACCTGATTCTGCTTCTTCCGGGTCTTCTAAAATATTCCGATATTCTTCGTCAACTAAAACTCGTGCCTTATTTCCCTCCCAATCAATATGTAGAACGAATCCTAGTCCACGAGCAGGGAACTTTGTATCTTCTTTGATCGTTAACACAACAAAATCGCCTTCTGTTAAAGTTAACTTTTCAGTATCTTTAAAAGAATAGCGATCCAACATTACAAGTCTCGAGACACCTTTATATGTGATGTGCATATCTTCTGTAATCGGAAATACTTGTGGGAAGAGTCGTATTGCTTCATTTAATTTTTTCACGTTAATCTGTGGCTGATTCGTCATTGTTACCGCCATACATCCATCTCCTTTACACAATAAAAAAATCACTCTGCATCTTCTAGCTGTCTATTAATTTGTAACCTAAAGATAACATAACAACAATCACAAATCAATATATAGTGCAAAAACATTTTTATATACACTATATATTGTGTTTGGATGCATATTTCATAAATTTTGTCAATAATTTCATCTTTTAAAAGGAAAATATTTTATTTTGGAAGGAATTTTACGAAGGCACCACATTGAAAATAAGTTTTTGCTAGATATTTGATTACTTCATAGTCATCTATTTTTTTATCGGTTTAAATACTAACTTTTTCATTCTAACATATTTTTTTAACAATCGATAAAAAAACTCATCATTGGTTTAAAAAATTTGAGAATATATTTCTCGAATCCCTTGTATTTATGCAGCCTCTTCTCGTTTCAATGAAATTTCATTTGCAATGAAAATAAATTATGATTAAATAATATTTTCGTTTGCTAAAACAGTATTTAGATATATAATATTTATTAGCGTATATGTTTTAGAAAGGGGAACAATAATGACGTCATTTCTCATTTTACTAGCAATCATTATTGCTATCTTTGCTTGGTGGGCATTTAATAAACTTCAACAAAAACGTATTCTTACTGTTTTAACACAAGATGAGTTTATAAAAGGATATCGTAAAGCCCAATTAATCGATGTTCGTGAACCGAATGAATTTGAGTCAGGGCATATTCTCGGGGCAAGAAACATTCCATTAACACAATTAAAAATGCGTTTAAAAGAAATAAGAACAGATAAACCAGTCTACTTATATTGCCAAAATACTTCTCGTAGTGGCAGAGCTGCACAGATCTTATATAAAAATGGATGCAAAGAGCTTTATCAACTTCAGGGTGGCTTTAAAAAATGGACAGGTAAAATTAAAGTTGGTAAATAAAATCTATAATATAAACGAGTAAAAAAGACCTTCAGTTTTCTAACTGAAGGTTTCAGACTGTCGACAAACCCCAACTCAAATGCTTCATTTGAGTTGGGATTTGTCTTTTTTTGCTCATCATTTTCTAAGATTCTTATCTTATTTAGGCTGGACATGGTCTTTTCCATGTCCA
>NZ_JAOUSE010000012.1:0-58679 GCF_025660415.1 Pallidibacillus thermolactis | reverse complement strand
GTCCTTTCTGTTGAATGTTGTCTCTACATTTCATTCTACAAAAAAGGACGATTTTTTTGTACCATTAAATAGCAAAAGGGCTAGACCGAAGGTCAATTAAAAATTGACTTTTCGGACAGCCCCTTTTTTTACTCATTTGATGTTATGATTTGACAATAGCCTCTTGTTCCTTCCGTTTCTTTAATTCCATTCGTTCCTTTTTGGATCGCTCCAAGTATCTTGGTAAGGATAATATTTGATAAGCATTACAAACTAAAAGTGGAAACAGCATCAAGTAAAACCAATCTTGTTCGTTTGTTCGTAGTACAGGTACCCATTCAATAATAGTGGCACAAACCATAAAAAATAATGCTGGTATAAATGTTTTTCTTTCATTAGATTGTCTAACCTTTAAATATGCAATTAATGTACCACTTAAAAAAAGAAATAAAGCAACAAGAACGTATCTCCAAATGGACTCTCCGCTGCTTGCAAAGGCATTATAACGTAAGTAAACTAAATCAAACAATACGAAAGCAATCAATACAACTTGAACAGGATTCCATAAAGACCGAAAAAAACCTAATCCGAAGCGATGGACCGTTAAGTATGCAAAATATCCCATTTGGCTTAAAGTTGCGAAAATAGCACCAATCCCCATAAACCAAATGGTTGTCATTCCAATCTCACTTAAATTTAATTCAATAAATAAATGCTTATAGTCATCCCAACGAACAGCAAACCCAGTAATAATTCCTATACCTATTCCAATCAATAAAGTATGAAGATAGAACCTAACCCAATTTCTAATATTCATATGTACCCCCCTGTATGTAAGAAACCTCTGTGAATTTCAAATATTTTCCGAATTATTATAATTTGATTGTACCAACCAAAACTTGAAAAATCTACCCTTTTGCAATAAGGAATATTTTTTATAAAAAACCTCATTCTAATAATAGATAAGTGATGAAGAAAGGAGCTTTTCTTATGGCAAAGAAAGCAACTCTTGCGCTCCTGTTTACATGTTTCTTTATTCTCCTAACCGCATGCTCAACACAAGATTCAGGCTCGGCAAATATTGAATATGAAGAGACTAAAAAAATGATTGTCGATATTTTAAAAACAGAAGATGGGAAAAAAGCATTAAAAGAGGTTTTATCAGATGATGAATTTAAAGCACAATTAGCAATTGATAACACGGTTGTAACAGATTCCATTCAGGCAACATTAGTCTCGGATAAGGGAAAAGAATTTTGGAAAAAAGCATTTGAAGATCCTGAGTTTGCCCAATCATTTGCCACAAGTATGGAGGAAGGAAATCAAAAATTAATGAAAAGTTTAATGAATGATCCAGAATACCGTAAAAAAATTATTGAACTCCTCCATGATCCTGATTTAGAAAAAGAGTTAGCAGATTTATTAAAGGGAAATGAATACCGTGAACATTTAAAGTCGGTTATATCGGAAACACTCGAAAGCCCTCTATACCAGGCTAAAATTCAAGAAATTTTATTAAAAGCAGCAAGTGAACAGGAAAAGAAAAAGGAAGAGAGTGAGTAACGAAAAAAGGCTGAAACATGGTTCAGCCTTTTCCTCATTATTTATGTTCTTCAAACATATTGGCAATTTTTTCTGCAATCTTAAAATAAATTTTTCCGATCGGGTGTTTAATTTGATATACGGAAGGTGCGAAATCATCATCATCCCAGTCTGGTTGACCAAGTGGAATTTGGCCTAACAGTGGAACGTTCAATTCTTCAGCTAGCTTGTCGCCGCCCCCTTGTCCAAAAATATAAGCTTTTTCACCAGTTTTAGAGCTTTCATAATAAGACATATTCTCAATCACACCAAGTATTTGATGATCCGTTTGAACCGCCATTGCTCCTGCTCTTGCCGCAACAAAGGCAGCTGTTGGATGAGGTGTTGTAACGATAATTTCTTTACTCGTCGGTAACATTTGGTGAACATCTAAAGCAACATCACCTGTGCCAGGAGGTAAATCTAGAAGTAAGAAATCTAAATCATCGCCCCATTCTACCTCAGTAAAAAAGTTCGTTAACATTTTTCCTAACATCGGACCTCTCCAAATAACGGGTGCGTTTTCTTCTACAAAAAACGCCATTGATATGACCTTTACACCGTAACGCTCTACTGGGAAAATCTTTTCGCCACGTACAACTGGTCTATCAATGATTCCCATCATATCTGGAACACTAAATCCATATATATCCGCATCAATCAACCCGACCTTTTTCCCCATACGGGCAAGGTTAACCGCCAAGTTGACGGAAACGGTTGATTTACCCACGCCACCTTTACCACTAGCAATTGAAATGACAACGGTTTTATTACTTGGTAATAGACCATTATTATTTTCAGGTCCTTCTGGCCGAAACTTTTCTATTATTTCATCTGGTAATTGTGAAAAACGGATACCAACAGTAGCAAAACCGGATTCTTTTAACTTTTCTACAACTTTTTGCTGAATTTGAATTTGTTCTCTCGTACCTGTTTTTGAAATCGCTAACTTAACACTGACATGTTTTTTCTCTTCATTAATCGAAACATCAATAACCCCTTTCGTTTCTTTTAATGACTTATGTAAAAACGGATCTTGAAAATTCCCTAATAAGTTCCTTACTTCGTTTTCAGTTAACATTTTTTTCGCCCCTTTAACTAGTTGTCCAATTTTATTATAAAACAATTTTAGATAATACAGAAATTTTATGTTTATTTTTTATCATGTAGATACGTTTGTTAATCTTTTGATGACAAGTTATTTTAAAATAATGTTTCATGTGAAACAACTCACATCAATATCCTTTACGCAAATAAATACTGTTCAAAAAAACCAAACACAATAATGTGTCCGATTCATTTGAACAGCGTATAATTTAGTTTTTCCTTTTTTCCATTTTTATTTGTAATTCTTTTTCTTCAGTAAAATAGCGCATAACTCCTTCATATATCGATGCCGCAACTCTTTCTTGATAATCATCGTCCATTAATAATTCACGCTCTGTTGGATTTGATAAAAAACCAATTTCAACAAGAACTCCAGGCTTTTTTATTGTTTTTAATAGGTAAACATGATTTATCGGCTTAGCCATGCGATTTGTATTTTCAAGATTATCAATTAATTCATCTTGTATCATCTCTGCTGCAATTTTATTTTCTACAAATTTTTCATGATAAAATGTTTGCGCACCGTGCCAACGTGCTGAAGGGATTGCGTTTAAATGAATGCTTATAAAAAAATCTGCATGGGATTCATTTATTAATTTTGCCCGTCGATGAAGATCTTCCGTTTTTCTTCGACTTAATCCTTTTGTGTCTTTATCTGCTAAATCATAATCATATTCTCTCGTCATTAATACTAAAGCACCTTGTTGCTGCAAATAATCCCGCAATTTTAGTGAAACAGATAAGGCGATGTCTTTTTCTATGGCTTTTCCTTTTTCTGCTCCTCCATCCGGGCCACCGTGACCGGGGTCAATATAAATAATCTTACCAGATAATGGTAAGTTCCAAGAATCCCATGTACTTTGGTCGAGAAAACGTGATTGTATGAAGAATGCAAAAATACCAACTAAAACCACTACAAAACCAACTGCAATCCACCTTTTTATCATCGCTCAACCCCCTTGCTTGTCCTATACAACTATATGGGGATGAGCCAAAAAATAGAACTTTTTTTCCAATAGAATTCATTATTGTATTCGCATTTTATACTTCATTTTTCCTTTATGAAAACCCTCTGAAAACCAATGTTCTATAAACAAATGACAAGCTCTTTGAATCGTTACCTTTTCATCCTCAGGGATGTTTCCCCAAAAAGTAATAAAATCAAAAAGGGCGTTGGAAAAATTGTCCAATTCCTCTTGAGAACGATATTTTATTTCTTCAAAGGGTTCCCCGTAATACCCTAAACGACTGTAACGACTACCTAATAAATAAACTTCTAATGCTATATCAAAACATCCTTCTTCAATTGCTTGATCAAATACAATACCCGCTCCTGATTTTATACGCCCAAAAAATTGTTGGACACTTTTTTTCAACGTAGAAATGGAAAGTTCACGTAATACACTTCGTTCAAACTTTATCTGTTGCTCTCTTCTTCTTCTCATAAACGTTGTGTCAACTTTTGTTATATCTATATGCATACCTTATCCCCCCCTTTTCTCTTATTGTTCTCTCTATTACAACGAAACGTTCAAAGAAATGTTGGAATACATGGTAAATGTAGGACAAAGATAACAAAACAATGTTGACCTTTATACCATTTATGGAAGGAATGTTGAAAAGGAACGTCTTTGTATTGAAGGGAAAAGAATACAGTTTTTCTAGTCAGCAGAGGCCAATAATTTCGCAAAAGAGGCTATTTTCTACTAGAGGTCTCTTTAGCAATAAAAGGAATGAGGAGGCACTTAACTCCTCCTCATTGTATGTTTTTATGTCATAAATTTCTTTGTGCCATTTTTATCAATTCTTTAACCATACGACCACCTAATTGCCCGCCAACTTTTCCTGCCTCTTCAGAAGTTAAGTTCCCATTATAACCTTTTTGTAAAGGAACGCCTATTTCTTTCGCAATCTCATACTTCGCTTTGTCAGGATTATTTACACGTGCTACTTTTGCCTTTAATTGGTCAAGTTTATGTCTTGCCTCAGGAACTAATATTTGATTTCGAATTCTATTCTCCAATTGCATCCCTCCTTATTCATAACATTCCCTAAAAATCTTAAAGTTCATGTTTGAATAAGTTGGTAATGCTCTTTATTGTCCTCTAGATTCTATTACATCAAACTCCTTACTATACATATGAATTGCTTGTTTTAACGTTCCCATCGTATCGACTTTTTCATGTAATTCAATCCCTAATTCAACAATGGTATTCGTAATTTCTGGGCGGACACCTGTAAGTGTGGCTTTACATCCTTGTATACGGATCCCACTAATAATATTAAATAAGTGTCCTAAAACAGCTGTATCCATATATGTTACACCAGATAAATCGATAATTATACGTTTTATGTTATTTTGATAAATTTGTTCGAGAACGTTTTGTTGAATACATCTAGCTCTTTTTGTATCAACAGTTCCTACCACTGGTAACACAGCCATTGAATCAGTTAAAGGAATGATTGGAACATTTAAATCCTCGATTAATTCATTTTGAGCGTTAATTAGATAATCTTTATATTCTGTGTAACTTGCAGCAAAATGTTTAATTAAGGAGTCGATGTTATGATTCACTTTTCTTTCTAATTCAAATAGATCTTTTTGTGTAATTCCTTTATGCTCATAATAATTATATAGAAAGTCCCAATATACTTTACGAATGGATTGGAACCATTCTAATTTTAAAATTAAGTCTAGTTCATACTTCGCCCAATGCTTGCCAGATTCCTTCGCATGCATTACTAAACCAAATTCATCGAATTCATTTAACAGTCTTACGATCTTTCTTAAATGTTCATTTATATATTCTTCATCAATGACTTCGACTGATTGTATGTGATTGAATATATCCTGGGCTTGTGATTGTAATATATTTATAAACCTTTGTTTGTTCACTTCGAAAAATTCAGAAAAATTTTGTCCCTCTTTATATGTTAGATTCAAATCTTCCACCCCTATTTCTGTGCTTTCTAAAATTGGAAACTCTAGAGTAAATATTGTGCCTACATTAACTTCGCTTTGTACATGTACTTTTCCATCATGATCATAAACCGTCGCAAAAACTTGCGCTAATCCCATCCCCGTTCCTGTTTCTTTTGATGTATAAAACGGTGTTCCTAATATATTAATCTTATCTTCAGGAATCCCTACACCAGTATCGGAAATTGATATAAATAATCGATCCTTCTTACGAAAATGACGAACAATTATAACACCTTCATCACGTATAGCTTCAAATGCATTTTTTATTAAATTAAATAATGCTCGTTTGATTTGATTCTTTTTACCAATGATCTGAACATTTGTATCACGAAATTCTGTTTTTACCTCAATACGATATTGCTGGTTTTGAAATAAATAAAGAACTGATTCGAGTTCTGTCGTAATATTTATATTAGCAAATGGTTCATTATCCATTTTTGGCTTTGCAACATTTAATAAGTTTTGCATTGTAACTAATGCCTGATCCAGTTCGCTAAGCGCTATATCTATATATTCATGGGGATGCTTTTCCTTTAATAAATCAAGGAAACCTTTTACAGCTGTTAAGGGATTGCGTACTTCATGGGCAATACCTGCTGCAATTTGTCCTACAGCAGCTAAGCGATTAATTGTAGATTCATCTCGTAGTATTTTTTTTCCATCCATTGGCATCTTTCCATTTGATCGCAATGATTTTCGTCCCTTTCTTTGAAGTCTCTATTATAAATTCATCCATTAATCTCTTTGCACCAAGTAAACCTAATCCTAACCCCTTCCGATTAAAATCGCGTTTCCCTTGAAGAATATCATTTAGTTGTCTTATGCCGCTTCCACAATCTTTTACGGTAATTTTTACTCCGTGCTTATTCATTGTTTCTAAAATAATAAACCCTTCACCATTTGCATGATCTACAACATTTTGTGTTAATTCTGAAACTGTAACCATTAACTTTTGAATATCTACTTGAGAAAATTGTATTGATTTTGCCAAACTTCGAACAAAGTTGACCGCAATTCGCACATCATTTTCTGACATAACTGTAATTTTCTTATACATAAAATAATTATAATATATAGACATTTGATAAGAAAGGAAAACTTCTTGCAGAATAACTATATATGGTGCTTAAACAATACTTACGAATTAAGATTTACAAGTATACGGTCACTTCGTTAAAGAGTTTAATAAAAAAACTCCCAACCAATTGGTTGAGAGTCTTTGTAAACAAAGAGAATTAACGTTTTGAAAACTGTGGTGCACGACGAGCGCCTTTAAGACCGTATTTTTTACGTTCTTTCATACGAGCGTCACGAGTTAAGAATCCTGCACGTTTTAATACTGCACGATACTCAGGATCAACTTCTAATAATGCACGCGCAATACCGTGGCGGATTGCACCAGCTTGGCCAGTGTAACCTCCACCTTTAACGTTTACTAATACATCATAACTTCCTAAAGTTTCAGTTGCAACAAGTGGTTGTTTTACAACTTCACGTAGTGCTTCAAATGGAATGTAATCTTCTATATCACGTTTATTGATCACGATTTTTCCGTCACCAGGAACTAAGCGAACACGTGCTACAGAACTTTTACGACGACCAGTTCCGTAATATTGTACTTTTGCCAAAATGATTTCCCTCCTCTAATTTTAACCGCGCAATTCTAAAGTTTCAGGTTGTTGTGCTTGATGTGGATGTTCAGATCCAGCATAAACATGTAATTTCTTCGCCATTTTACGTCCTAAAGAATTTTTTGGAAGCATGCCTTTAACAGCTAATTCAATCATTCTTTCAGGATGTTTTTCAAGCATTTCACCAGCAGTTGTTTGTTTTAAACCTCCTGGGTGAAGACTATGACGATAATAGATTTTATCTGTTAATTTTTTACCACTTAGCTTAATTTTTGAAGCGTTTAAAATAATGACATGATCACCAGTATCAACATGTGGTGTATAAGTTGGTTTATGTTTACCGCGTAAAATAGATGCTACTTCACTAGCAAGACGACCTAATGTTTGACCAGCAGCGTCTACTACGTACCATTTGCGTTCTATTTCGTTTGGCTTAGCCATATATGTCGTACGCATTATTTACTCCTCCTAAATTTACCGATTGTTTATTTTCAACATAATAAGTTTCCGGGGCTTATCATGGAAAAAACAATGTACCATCTGATATAATAACCTTTTATAAGGCTAATGTCAAGATAATCTTAAGCAATACTGCCTTAGTAAAATTAATAATAGACTTTATATAAATATAGTCCGTGACCAGGGACGGTTTTACCAGCTGCACCTCGATTTTTTGCTTGTAGAATTTCAAGTACATCTTCTGGTTTTCTCTTTCCTTCTCCTACTTCTAAAACTGTACCAACGATAATCCGAACCATATTATATAAAAATCCATTCCCTTTTATTTTAAAAATAAGTTTTTGTTCCTCTTCCACTAAACGAAACATATCAATTGTTCGAACCCGATCCTCTATATCAGACTTAGCCGAAGAGAAACTCGTAAAATCATGAGTCCCTAAGAAGAATTCTAGCGCTTTTTTCATCGAATCTATTTCCAAAGGATAAGGGTAGTGAAAAGCATAATTTCGTAAAAATGGATTACGTTTGGTATCCCTATAAAGGTAATAATGGTATTCCTTTCCTTTTGCTGAAAAACGTGCATGAAATGAGCAATCAACGGATTCAGTCGTTAATACAACAATATCTTCTGGTAACTGCGCATTAAGTGCCCGGGTCCATTGTTCCCCTTTTAAATCTAGGTAAGTATCAAAATGAATAACTTGCCCTTTCGCATGTACACCGCGGTCGGTCCGACCAGAGCCATGAATGCGAACAAATTCCCCTTTATGCATGCGACTTAGTACTTTTTCAATTTCACCTTGTACCGTTCGTCCATTTGGTTGTACTTGGTAACCTACAAAATCAGATCCATCATAACTAATGATACATTTTACTCTATTCATTGTATCATCCTAACATCCCTTTATAAATTGGTAAATACTACATTTAATCCCTAATAAAAAACAATAATACCGATAAACTAACCAAAATAAGGAGAGATACTGTATCCCGTAAATCCCACTTTAACAAACGATATTTCGTCCGTCCTTCTCCACCACGATAACCTCTTGCCTCCATCGCGGTTGCCAATTCATCTGCCCGCTTAAATGCATTAATAAATAATGGAATAAGTAATGGGATGACAGCCTTAGCTCTTGTTGTCAATGACCCTTCAGAAAAGTCAACACCGCGAGCTTGTTGGGCCTTAATAATTTTATCTGTTTCATCCATTAAAGTTGGAATAAAGCGGAGTGCAATTGATAACATAAGGGCTAATTCATGTACTGGAAAACGAAATCTCTTCAATGGATTTAATAAACTCTCTAATCCATCGGTGATCTCGATCGGTGTCGTTGTTAACGTTAATAAAGATGTAAATAATATTAAAAAGAAAAAACGTAAAGAAATAAAAATCCCTTGAATAACTCCGCCCTCATAAATTTTTATAAAGCCCCAACTGACTAATAGTTCTCCTTCTTTAGTAAAAAAAATATGCAATAAAAATGTAAATAAAATTAACCAAAATAAAAAGCGCAAACCTTTAAAAATGAAGGAAAGCTGAATATTCGATAAAAAAATAGCAATTAATGTAAAGGCTCCTAATATTCCGTATGTTATTGAATTATTTGCTAGAAAAACAACAAATATAAATAAAAATACGATGATGAGCTTGGCACGGGGGTCCATACGATGGATTATTGAATCCACTGGAATATATCGTCCAAAAATCATTTTTTCCATCATTGGGTAACACCCCACTTCAAATAAGACAAAATACTTTCAGTCAATTCTTCAATGGATAAATTTGGTTGGTCAGAAATTTGGATTCCTAACCTTTTTTCTAACTTTAATTGGAAACGAATAGATTCTGGTACATCTAATCCTAATTTTATCAATTCTTCAGGCTTATCAAATATTTCACGAGGTGTACCATGCTTGTATACACTTCCCTTATGCATCACAATAATGTAGTCAGCATATTTGGATGCATCTTCCATACTATGGGTTACTAAAACTATTGAAAGCCCATAATTTTTATAAAGGGAATAAAACATCTCCATAATTTCAGTTCTTCCTCTAGGGTCAAGTCCTGCAGTTGGTTCATCTAGAACAAGAACCTCAGGTTGCATAGCTAAAACACCTGCAATTGCAATTCTCCTCATTTGACCACCTGATAAATCAAAGGGGGACCTTTCCAAATATTCCTCACTTAATCCAACAAGTTTTAAAGCTTCTTTTGCACGGAGTTTTGCCTCTTGCTCAGGTACACCAAAGTTCATTGGCCCAAAGCAAATATCTTTTTCAACTGTTTCTTCAAATAGTTGATGTTCTGGAAACTGAAAGACAATGCCCACTTTTTTACGGAGCGCTTTTAAACCTTTTTTCTTTTTATCCGAACGGATCACGAAATCTCCAATTTGGATTTCGCCACCAGTTGGTTGAAGTAAACCGTTCAAATGTTGTAATAGTGTTGATTTACCAGAACCCGTATGACCGATAACTGCTGTATAGCTATGATGAGGAATGGTTATGTTTATATCAATAAGCGCACGTTTTTCAAACGGTGAATTTTTTTGATATGTATATTCTAAATGTTTTGTTTTAATTTCCATATGTAATCCACCAACTTATCTTCGTTTAATATATCTTTTGGAATATCATAACCATTATCTCGTAAACCTTTTACTAATTTAGTTGTAAAAGGAATATCTAATCCTAAACGTATTAACTCTTCATCCATCTTAAAAATATCTTCAGGAAGCCCTTCTCGATATACTTCTCCACGATTCATTACGATAATACGATCTGCTCTAGCAGCCTCTTCCAAATCATGTGTAATGGATATGATCGTCAATTTTTCTTTCTTTTTTAGTTCGCGTACAACATCTAACACTTCACTTCTCCCTCTTGGGTCAAGCATTGATGTTGCTTCATCCAAAATTATTATTCTCGGACGCAATGCGAGGACACTCGCAATGGCCACCCTTTGCTTCTGACCTCCAGATAAATGGTGTGGCTCTTGATCCAGAAAATTGGACATTTTAACTTGTCGTAGCGCCTCATGGACTCTTTCTATCATTTCTTTACGAGGAATCCCGTGGTTTTCTAGACCAAAAGCCACATCATCCTGAACCGTAGTACCAACAAATTGATTATCTGGATTTTGAAAGACCATACCAATAAGATCTCGAATATCCCAAACTAACTCCTCAGATAGTTTTAAATGATGAATATAAATATCTCCTTTTTCTGGAAATAATAATCCATTCATTAATTTTGCAATCGTTGATTTACCTGAACCATTATGACCAACAATCGCTAGCCATTCCCCTTCAAATACTTCAAATGATACATTATTTAAAGCATACGGCGCATCTGTATCGTAACGAAAGGATACATTTTTAAATTGTACAATTTGATTATTCATTTTCATCACCTACTCATTTGGTCAATAATAACGACCAATCTCTGCTCAGCTCATATCTCTCTATCATTCTAAACATTCTTAACGCTAAAGTAAAATTAAATTTCTCTAATAATTATAATAAGAGTACAAATAATTAATAATAAAGTTACATCGAAAATCTCTTAAATAATATACACATAAATCTTTAAAATAAATGATCATATAAAAAAAAGCCTGCACCCTTCCTGTGCAGTACAATAAACTTGTATTCAAATGTAATCGTAGGAAGGGTACTAGAGCTAGACAAAGGTCGAAACCTTTATCGTAACACTCGCTTTTTCCAATTCAATCCCTTAAATGAAATTCTTTTATAGAAAAAGGGCAAATCAAATGCCCTTTTTTAGAAAAACTTTATCTGTTATAAAGTATATTAATCAACAAATTCAATAACTGCCATTGGTGCACCATCACCACGGCGAGGACCCACTTTCATGATACGAGTATAACCACCTTGACGTTCTTCGTATCGTGGGGCAATATCTGCAAATAGTTTTTGTAAAGCGTCTTGGTTTGTATCTTCATTAGCAACTTCTTTTCGAACAAAGGCAGCTGCTTGACGACGTGCATGAAGATCTCCACGTTTACCTAATGTAACCAGTTTTTCAACAACAGAACGTAACTCTTTCGCACGAGCTTCAGTTGTTTCAATACGTTCATTTATGATTAAGTCTGTAGCTAAATCGCGTAATAAAGCTTTACGTTGATCACTTGTACGTCCTAATTTTCTCAAGTTGTTTCCCTCCTTTTTGATGAAGTGAAAAAATCTCTAGTCATCTTTTCTTAATGCGAGACCTAATTCAGCTAATTTGGATTTTACTTCATCTAGAGACTTCCGACCTAGATTCCGTACTTTCATCATATCTTCTTCTGTCTTATTCGTTAGTTCTTGTACAGTATTAATTCCTGCACGTTTTAGACAGTTATACGAACGAACAGATAGATCTAGTTCTTCAATCGTCATTTCAAGAACTTTCTCTTTTTGGTCTTCTTCTTTTTCGACCATAATTTCAGCATTTTGTGCTTCATCCGTTAGATCTACAAAGATATTTAAATGCTCCATTAAAATTTTAGCTGCTAAAGAAATAGCTTCTTTGGGACCGATACTACCATTAGTCCAAACCTCTAAAGTTAATTTATCAAAATCTGCCGATTGACCGATCCGAGTGTTTTCAACAAAATAAGACACACGAGATACCGGTGTATAGATAGAATCAACCGGGATGACACCGATCGGTTGATCATCACGTTTGTTCTCATCTGCGACTTTATATCCTCGACCGCTTTTTGCGGTAATGCGCATACGAAGCTTACCGTTAGCTGCAAGTTCACAAATATGCAAGTCAGGGTTTAAAATCTCGACATCACTGTCATGATTAATATCACGAGCTGTGACGACACCTTCTCCACTCACATCAATTTCAAGTGTCTTCTCTTCTTCGGAATATATCTTAAGAGCTAGATTTTTTAAGTTCAGAATAATTGTAGTTACATCCTCTACGACGCCTTCGAGTGTTGAAAACTCATGTAGTACTCCATCTATTTGAATAGATGTAACAGCAGCACCAGGAAGTGAGGATAGCAGGATACGACGTAAGGAGTTACCCAAAGTTGTACCATATCCGCGTTCAAGCGGTTCTACTACGAATTTTCCATACGTGGCGTCATCGCTGATCTCAACTGTTTCAATTTTTGGTTTTTCAATTTCGATCATTCAAATTTACCCTCCTTCAAAACGTCGAAACCCCGGTAAAAGTAGCGTTCTACCGAAATTCCCCATAGAAAGTATTCCCGTTTGTGCACAACATTCAATTTTCTTTATATTCGTGCATCATATCCCATTATAGACGTACGATGCATATTCTATACACGAAAATTACACACGACGACGTTTTGGTGGGCGGCATCCGTTATGTGGAACTGGTGTCACATCTTTAATAGCTGTTACTTCAAGACCTGCAGCTTGTAGAGCACGAATAGCAGCCTCTCGTCCAGCACCAGGACCTTTAACGTTAACCTCTAATGATCTCATACCATGTTCCATAGAAGCTTTTGCTGCAGTTTCAGCAGCCATTTGTGCAGCGAATGGAGTTGATTTACGAGAACCTTTAAAACCTAGAGCACCTGCACTTGACCAAGAAACAGCATTTCCATGAACATCAGTTATTGTAACAATAGTGTTATTGAATGTAGAACGAATATGTGCTACACCAGATTCAATATTCTTTTTCACACGACGTTTACGTGTATTAGTTTTACGAGCCAATCTAATAAACCTCCTTTACCGATTATTTTTTCTTATTCGCAACGGTTTTCTTAGGACCTTTACGTGTACGTGCATTGTTTTTTGTGTTTTGACCACGAACTGGTAAACCACGGCGGTGACGTAAACCACGGTAAGAACCGATTTCCATTAAACGTTTAATGTTAAGTGATACCTCACGACGAAGGTCACCTTCAACTTTTAATTTATCAACGATATCACGGATTTTATTTAACTCGTCTTCTGTAAGATCACGAACACGAGTATCTTCAGAAACTCCAGCCTCTGCTAAGATTTTTTGAGCAGTTGGTTTACCAATTCCATAGATGTAAGTTAGTGAAATAACAACACGTTTATCTCTTGGAATATCTACACCAGCAATACGTGCCATATTAGTTGCACCTCCTTCGAATTATCCTTGTCTTTGTTTATGTTTAGGGTTTTCACAGATAACCATAACTCTACCGCGTCTTTTTATGACTTTACATTTTTCGCAAATCGGTTTAACAGATGGTCTAACCTTCACTTGCACTACCTCCTTATCAGACGGAGCATTTATTTATAACGATACGTAATTCTGCCTCTCGTCAAGTCATATGGTGATAACTCAACTGTTACTTTATCGCCAGGTAAAATACGAATAAAATGCATACGAATCTTACCTGAGACATGAGCAAGTACTGTATGTCCGTTTTCTAATTCAACTTTAAACATTGCATTTGGTAAAGTTTCGACTACAGTACCTTCAACTTCAATAACATCTTCTTTAGCCATTCAGCTCGTTCCCTCCTCTTCAGTCAAGTACATTACAAAATATTTATATAACGCATAAAGCGTATTACCATTTGTAACTCGACCGCTTTGTACAATACTATTTTAAACTTAGGGGAAACATAAAATCTGTATTGTGTGTGTTATAATATTCTACTAATAGGTGGTCCAACATTCGAAAAACCAATCAAAAACAAAATGACAGAATACATACCGGCATTTTTATCCGTCTATCAAGATTGTTTTGTTCCTCACCCTACATTATGACCTATCTGAGGTAATCCAAACACTACACAAATAAATATTATACAATTAATTACTAACAAATTCACGTAAAAAATGAAATTGTCAAAAGGAAATTTATAACAAATAAATGTTTCTATATAAACTAGAAACATTATTTTAATTTACGTAAATAAGCATCAATATTATCGAAAACTTGATCAATAGGTTGATCACCATCAATAGTGACTAAATAACCTTTTCCTTGATAAAAATCTAATAAAGGTTGCTGTTGTTTTATATTAACTTCTAAACGGTTTTCGACTGTCTCAGCATTATCATCTGCACGTTGATAAAGCTCGCCACCACATTTATCGCACATATTATCCTGTGCAGGTGGATTAAATACAAGATGATAAGTAGCGCCACAAGATTTACAAATTCTTCTACCTGTTAAACGTTTCATTAATATTTCTTTATCAACTTGAATATTGATACAATAATCAATCTTTTTATTTAAATCGGTTAAAATTTGTTCTAAACTTTCTGCCTGATGTACTGTTCTAGGAAAACCATCAAGTAGAAAGCCATTGCTACAATCATCTTTTGATAAACGTTCGCGCACGATTCCAATCGTCACATCATCAGGAACGAGCTCACCTTTATCCATAAAGGATTTGGCTTTCAAACCTAATTCTGTTTCGTCCTTTACTGCTTGACGAAACATATCTCCAGTAGAAATATGAGGGATGTTATATTTTTCAACAATTTTTTCAGCTTGGGTACCTTTACCTGCACCTGGTAAACCCATGAGAATTAAATTCATTTACGATTCCCCCCTAATCAGCCAGGGAAGTTAGGATCTCCTAAAGGAGTCCTAAACCCTAAAGCTATCTTATTTTATGAATCCTTTATAGTGTCGTTTCACTAGTTGGGATTCTAATTGTTTCATCGTATCCAATGCAACACCGATGACAATAAGTAAACTTGTTCCTCCAATTTGAACACTTGCAGGAAGTCCTGCAACGTTGGTAAAGAATACAGGCAAAATCGCGACAACAGCTAAAAATATTGAACCAACAAATGTTAGGCGATATAGCACACCTGTAAAATAATCTTGGGTTTGTTTACCTGGTCTTCTACCAGGTACATATCCACCTTGTTTTTTAAGATTATCTGCCATTTGTTCAGGATTTACTTGAACAAAAGCATAGAAATAGGTAAAGGCAATAATTAAAGCCACATAGATTACCATTCCAAACGGATGAGAATAATCAAACCATTCAATAATCCATTGTGCAACAGCATGATCACGGAAAAAACCAGCGATGGTAGGTGGTGTAATTAAGAATGAAATAGCAAAGATGATTGGAATTACTCCTGCTGAGTTTACCTTTAAAGGAATGTGTGAGGAGTTTCCACCAACTGAACTATTCCCAGCAACACGTTTCGCATATTGAATTGGTATTTTCCGAACAGCTTGTTGTACAAATATGACACCGACGATTATTGCCAAAATTAACAATAAAAGTAGCGCTAAAATAACAATCCGTATAAATAATTGATCTCCTGCATTTGCCAACTGTGATAAATAAATTTGATTAATCATCGATGGTATTGCAGCAACAATACCTGCAAAGATGATAATGGAAATACCATTTCCTACACCTTTTTCCGTAATCGTTTCGCCTAACCACAATAAGAATGCCGTACCTGTTGTTAATACAAGAGCAATTAAAAGATGGTTTCCAAAAGTGCTGTCTTCTATTAACAGTCCACCTGCAATAGCATTGAAACCATAAGACATTGCAAGCCCTTGAACAAAAGCTATGACAACTGTAACATATCTTGTTACTTGTGCTATTTTCTTACGGCCAACTTCACCTTGTTTTCTCCATTCTGTAAGTTTAGGTACAACATCCATTTGCAATAACTGCATAATAATGGATGCTGTAATATAAGGCATAATTCCTGCAGCAAAAATGGAGAAGTTTTGCAAAGCTCCGCCTCCAAATATGTTCAAAACACCAAAAGCACTTTGAGTGCCAAAATTTAGAACCTCTGCATTAACACCTGGTACAGGTACAAATGTACCGATTCGAAAGACAATCAGCATTAATAATGTGAAAATAATTTTTGTCCTTAAATCGCGTACACGCATAAATTTGGAGAAAGTACGGAACATTAAATCACCTCAGTTTGGCCACCTGCAGCTTCAATAGCTTCTTTAGCAGCAGCGGAGAATTTATGAGCTTTTACTGTAAGCTTTTTCTCTAATTTACCATTTGCTAAGATTTTAATGCCGGATTTTTCATTTCTTACTACCCCTGTTTCAATTAATAATTCAGGAGTAACTTCTGTTCCGTCTTCGAAGCGATTTAATGTACTTAAATTTACAATTGCATACTCTTTACGATTAATATTGGTAAATCCACGTTTAGGTAAGCGTTGGAATAGTGGCATTTGACCACCTTCAAAACCAGGTCTTACACCTCCACCAGAGCGGGCGTTTTGACCTTTTTGACCGCGTGTACTTGTTTTACCATGTCCGCTACTTGTACCACGACCTACACGCTTACGGTTTTTACGAGCACCATCGTTTAATTTGAGTTCATGAAGTTTCACTGTTGGCACCTCCTTTTTTGTACTGATAAGAATTATTGTTCTTTTACAGTGACTAAATGTGATACTTTATTTATCATACCACGTATAGCTGGGTTGTCTTCTTTAACCACAGTTTGATGTAATTTACGTAAACCTAAAGCCTTAACTGTATCCTTTTGATCTTGTGGGCGACCAATTGTGCTGCGGGTGAGGGTAATTTCAAGTTTTTTAGCCATGTTTTTCCCTCCTAACCTAACAATTCTTCAACTGTTTTATTACGTAATTTAGCAACATCTTCAGCACGTTTTAAATTTTTAATACCTTCCATTGTTGCACGAACCATATTAATTGGAGTATTTGAACCATGGTTTTTCGTTAAAATATCACTAATACCAGCTAATTCTAGTACGGCACGAACAGGACCACCAGCAATAACTCCAGTACCTTCGTTAGCAGGTTTTAATAAAACTCGACCTGCACCAAAATGACCAATGATCTCATGTGGTATTGTTGTACCAACACGTGGTACTTCAACTAAATTTTTCTTCGCATTTTCTACAGCTTTACGAATCGCATCTGGAACTTCTTGAGCTTTTCCAGTACCGAAACCTACATGACCATTTTTATCGCCTACAACAACCAATGCGGTAAAACGCATACGGCGTCCACCTTTAACAACCTTTGAAACGCGGTTAATTGTAACAACACGTTCTTCAAGTTCAAGTCTTGATGGGTCAATACGACGCATTATTTTCCCTCCTTTTTATTCTAAAATTCAAGTCCTGCTTCACGTGCAGCTTCTGCTAAAGATTGAATACGACCATGGTATAGGTAACCACTGCGGTCAAAAACTACAGATTTGTAGCCTTTTTCAATTGCACGTTTTGCAACCAATTCGCCTACTTTTGCTGCTGCTTCTTTATTGCTTGTAGATTCTAGATTAATATCTTTATCTAAAGTCGATGCACTAACAAGTGTTACACCTTTTGTATCATCGATCAATTGTGCATAGATATGTTTATTTGAACGGTAAACTGAAAGTCTTGGACGTTCAGGAGTACCGGAGATTTTAGCACGAACACGAGCATGTCTTTTCTTACGTACTACATTTTTATCAGGCTTTGTAATCATGTCTGTCACTCCTTTCTAGACCCATTTAGGCTTATTTACCAGTCTTACCTTCTTTACGACGTACATATTCACCTTCATAACGAATACCTTTACCTTTATATGGCTCAGGTGGACGTACCTGACGGATATTCGCAGCAAGAGCACCAACTTTTTCTTTATCGTAGCCTTTTACGACAATTTTTGTGTTTGATGGTACTTCGATTTCTAATCCGGCTTCAGGTGTAAATTCAACAGGATGAGAGTATCCTACGTTTAAAACAAGCTTATTTCCTTGTTTTTGTGCACGATATCCAACCCCGATCAACTCTAGAGCTTTTTCAAATCCCTTGGATACACCTTCTATCATATTCGCTAGATTTGCCCTTGTTGTTCCATGAATCGTACGATGTTCCTTAGAGTCAGAAGGACGAGTAACTGTGATTACGTTATCCTCGATAGAAATGTTCATATCTTTATTAAATTCGCGAGTTAATTCACCTTTTGGTCCTTTTACAGTTACAACATTATCATCATTAACAGTTACTGTAACACCAGAAGGAATTTCAATTGGCTTTTTTCCAATACGTGACATACATTACACCTCCATTCAACAATAGATTACCATACGTAAGCTAATACTTCTCCGCCTACTTTTTGTGCACGAGCTTCCTTATCTGTCAATACACCACTTGATGTAGAGATGATTGCAATACCTAGACCGTTCAATACTTTAGGTACTTCGTCAGCTTTTGCATATACACGTAAACCAGGCTTAGAGATTCTTTTTAGACCAGTAATTACACGTTCATTATTTGGACCGTATTTTAAGAAAATACGGATAATACCTTGTTTGTTATCTTCGATATATTCAGCATCACGAATAAAACCTTCACGTTTAAGGATTTCTACAATATCCTTTTTAAGTTTTGATGCTGGTACTTCTAAACTTTCATGACGTACCATATTTGCATTACGGATACGTGTTAAAAGATCTGCAATTGGATCTGTCATTACCATATATTTTACCTCCTTCCCAACACTGTTTCATTACCAGCTAGCTTTTTTAACACCAGGGATTTGACCTTTATAGGCTAATTCACGGAAACAAATTCGGCATAATTTGAATTTGCGATAAACAGAATGTGGACGGCCACAACGTTCACAACGTGTATATTCTTGCACTTTAAATTTTGGTTTACGCTTTTGTTTCGCGATCATTGATTTTTTGGCCACGATTTCGCCTCCTTTATAGATTGATTACTTTTTAAACGGCATACCTAATTGAGTCAATAGCTCACGAGACTCTTCATCTGTATTTGCAGTTGTTACAATAACAATGTCCATACCGCGTACTTTAGAAACTTTATCGTAATCAATTTCAGGGAAAATCAGTTGTTCTTTAATACCTAATGTGTAGTTACCTCTTCCGTCAAAAGCATTTTTAGAAACGCCACGGAAATCACGTACACGTGGTAAAGATACTGAAACAAGTTTATCTAAAAAGTCATACATCCGCTCACCACGAAGTGTAACTTTACATCCGATTGGCATACCTTCACGTAAACGGAATCCAGCGATTGATTTTTTAGCTCTTGTTACAACTGGTTTTTGACCTGTAATTAAAGTTAATTCTTCAACAGCCATATCTAAGTTTTTTGCGTTCTGAACTGCGTCACCAACACCCATGTTGATAACGATTTTTTCTACTTTTGGTACTTGCATAACAGATTTATAATTGAATTTTTCCATTAAACTTGGAACAATTTCATTTAAATATTTTTCTTTTAGGCGGTTCATAAGATGTACCTCCCTTCTTCACTATGAATTAATCTAATACCGCACCTGATTTTTTAGCTATACGTACTTTTTTACCATCTTCAAATTTATAACTAATACGAGTTGGTTCTCCAGTTTTTGGATCTATAATCATAACGTTAGAAACATGAATTGGAGCTTCCATTTCAATAATTCCACCTTGTGGATTATCTTGAGAAGGTTTTGCATGCTTCTTAACAATATTTACACCTTCAACGATTACACGATCTTTTTTAGGTAAAGCTTTTAAAATAACACCAGTCTTTCCTTTATCTTTACCAGTGATAACTTTAACCTTGTCACCTTTTTTTACATGCATAGTTCGCACCTCCCTGCATGGCATAAAGCATAATTTAGTTACAGTACTTCTGGAGCTAGTGAAACAATTTTCATGAAGTTGTTATCACGTAATTCACGTGCAACAGGTCCGAAAATACGAGTTCCACGTGGGCTCTTATCATCACGAATAATAACACATGCATTTTCATCAAATCGTATATAAGTACCGTCATTACGGCGCACTCCGCGTTTTGTCCGAACAACTACAGCTTTAACGACGTCTCCTTTTTTAACAACGCCTCCTGGTGTTGCAGATTTAACAGTTGCAACAACTACATCACCAATATTAGCGTATTTACGACCAGAGCCGCCTAAAACTTTAATGGTCAATACTTCACGAGCACCTGAATTATCCGCTACTTTCATACGTGTTTCTTGTTGGATCATTACGTTAACCTCCTTTCGGAATAAACACTATTACACTCATTAAATAACAACTGATTTTTCAACGATTTTCACTAAACGGAAACGCTTTGTTGCAGAAAGTGGACGAGTTTCCATGATTTGAACAATATCGCCAATTTTCGCTTCATTTAATTCATCATGAGCTTTATATTTTTTAGAATATTTTACACGTTTACCATAAAGAGGATGTTTCTTATATGTTTCAACTAAAACGGTAATGGTTTTATCCATTTTGTCTGAAACAACACGCCCTGTGTAAACTTTACGTTGGTTGCGTTCACTCATTACCTTACCTCCTCTCGAGCATTAGTTATTTATACCGATCTCACGTTCACGAATAACTGTTTTCATACGAGCAATAGATTTACGAACTTCACGAATACGCGCTGTATTTTCAAGTTGACCAGTAGCCAATTGGAAACGAAGATTGAAAAGTTCTTCTTTTAATGATTTGATCTTTTGTTCAATTTCGGCAGTGGTTAAATCACGGATTTCTTTAGCCTTCATTTACTTCACCACCAATTTCTTCTCTTTTTACAAATTTTGTTTTTACAGGAAGTTTATGTGACGCAAGACGGAACGCTTCACGCGCTACTTCTTCAGAAACTCCAGCAATTTCAAACATAACTTTACCAGGTTTTACTACTGCTACCCATCCTTCAGGAGCCCCTTTACCGGAACCCATACGAACTTCAAGTGGTTTTGCAGTATAAGGTTTATGAGGGAAAATACGAATCCAAACTTTTCCTCCACGTTTCATATAACGAGTCATTGCAATACGTGCAGCTTCAATTTGGCGGTTTGTAACCCAAGATGAACTTTGAGCTTGAAGACCAAATTCACCGAAGTTTACTTCTGTACCACCTTTTGCGCGTCCACGCATTTTTCCGCGATGTTGACGACGATACTTAACACGTTTAGGCATTAACATTGTTATTTTCCTCCTTCCTCGGATTTTTTCTTAGTTGGAAGGACTTCACCACGATAAATCCATACTTTGACACCTAATTTACCATAAGTAGTGTCTGCTTCTGAATGAGCATAGTCAATATCAGCACGCAAAGTATGAAGTGGAACTGTTCCTTCACTATAATGTTCAGCACGAGCGATATCTGCTCCGCCTAGACGACCAGAAACTTGAGTTTTAATACCTTTTGCACCGGCGCGCATAGTTCTTTGAATTGCTTGTTTTTGTGCACGACGGAATGAAACACGATTTTCTAACTGACGAGCAATATTATCAGCAACTAGTTTAGCATCTAGATCTGCTTTTTTAATTTCTACAATGTTGATGTGAACTTTTTTACCAGTTAAAGCGTTTAGTGATTTACGAAGCGCTTCTACTTCTGAACCACCTTTACCGATAACCATTCCTGGTTTTGCTGTATGGATTGTGATATTTACACGGTTTGCAGCGCGTTCGATTTCAATTCCAGATACAGAAGCATCTTTTAGACGGTTTTCAATGTATTCACGTATTTTAATATCTTCATGTAAAAGATCTGCATAGTTTTTTTCAGCATACCATTTGGATTCCCAATCACGGATAATCCCAACACGCATACCAATTGGATTAACTTTTTGACCCACTAACTATCCCTCCTTCTTTTCAGATACCACGATTGTAATGTGGCTAGTACGTTTGTTGATTTGTGAAGCGCGTCCTTGAGCACGTGGACGATAACGTTTCAATGTTGGACCTTCATCAACGAAAGCTTTAGAAACTACAAGGTTATTTACATCCATTTCATAGTTATGTTCTGCATTGGCAATCGCAGATTTAAGCACTTTTTCTACGATCGGAGATGCAGCTTTAGGCGTATATTTTAAAATCGCAATTGCTTCGCCTACTTCTTTGCCGCGAATTAAATCAATTACTAAGCGAGCTTTACGAGGCGCAATACGAACTGTTTTTGCTACAGCTTTTGCTTCCATGGATTTGCCCTCCTCTCATTAACGTCTTGTTTTCTTATCATCAGCAGCATGACCTTTATACGTACGGGTTGGTGCGAACTCACCAAGTTTATGTCCTACCATATCTTCAGTAATGTATACAGGTACATGTTTGCGTCCATCATATACAGCGATAGTATGACCGATAAACGCTGGGAAAATAGTTGAACGACGTGACCATGTTTTAATCACTTGTTTCTTACCACTTTCGTTTAAAGCCTCTATTTTTTTCATTAAATGATCATCTACAAAAGGTCCCTTTTTTAAGCTACGACCCATGAGTGAACCTCCCTTCGTGATTGCCCTACGGTTCTACGTTTGAACCGTAGCCCAATCAGATTATTTTTTACGACGACGAACGATAAATTTATCAGATTTATTATTTTTCTTGCGAGTTTTAAGACCAAGTGCTGGTTTACCCCAAGGTGAAACAGGTGCCTTACGACCGATTGGTGCTCTACCTTCACCACCACCATGTGGGTGATCATTAGGGTTCATAACAGATCCACGAACCGTTGGACGTTTGCCTAACCAACGAGAACGACCTGCTTTACCAATATTAATTAATTCGTGTTGTTCATTACCTACTTGACCAATAGTGGCACGGCAAGCTGCTAAAATCATACGAACTTCACCAGAAGCAAGACGCACTAAAACGTATTTACCTTCTTTACCAAGTACTTGTGCACTTGTTCCAGCAGAACGTACTAATTGTCCACCTTTACCAGGTTTTAATTCTATGTTATGAACTACAGTACCTACAGGGATGTTAGCTAATGGTAAAGCATTACCAACTTTGATATCTGCTTCTGGACCAGACATAATATCTGTACCAACTTTTAATCCCTTAGGAGCTAAGATATAACGTTTTTCACCATCATGATAATGGATTAATGCAATGTTCGCAGAGCGGTTTGGATCGTATTCAATAGTGGCAACGCGTCCTGGTATGCCATCTTTATCACGTTTGAAATCAATTAAACGATATTGGCGTTTATGACCTCCACCTTTATGACGAACAGTGATTCTACCTTGACTATTACGTCCAGCCTTTTTATTTAATGGACGCAACAATGTTTTTTCAGGTTGATCAGTCGTGATTTCACTAAAATCAGAAACTGTCATATTACGACGTCCGTTAGAGGTCGGTTTGTAATGTTTAATCGCCATTATATTTCCCTCCTTTTCTATTAGCTTTACGCATTAAAAATTTCAATTTCTTTACTGTCTTCTGTTAAGGTTACAATTGCTTTACGACGTTTGTTTGTATATCCGGCATATCTTCCCATTCTTTTGAACTTACCTTTATAGTTCATAATGTTTACTTTTTCAACTTTTACACCGAATATTTCCTCAACAGCTTGCTTGACTTCTGTTTTATTAGCTTTTAAGTCAACTTCAAATGTATATTTACGATCGTTTAAAATATCCATTGAACGTTCAGTAATTACGGGGCGCTTGATTACATCACGTGCATCCATTATGCTAGCACCTCCTCTACTTTTTCAACAGCGTCTTTTGTCATGATTAACGTATCATGACCTAATACATCAATAACATTAAACTCATTTGCAGCTACAACTTTCACACCAGGAATGTTACGTCCGGATAAGAACGCATTTTCATTCTCAGCTGAAGTAACAACTAATGCTTTAGAATCTACAGATAAATTCTTAAGAACCGCAACAAAATCTTTTGTTTTTGGTGCTTCAAATTTTAAATCTTCAAGAACAACTAAACTATTTTCTATCACTTTTGAAGATAATGCAGATTTAATTGCTAAGCGACGTACTTTTTTAGGTAACTTATATGCATAACTTCTTGGTACAGGACCGAATACTGTACCCCCTCCGCGCCATTGTGGAGCGCGAATAGAACCTTGACGAGCACGTCCAGTACCTTTTTGTCTCCAAGGTTTACGTCCGCCACCACTTACTTCAGAACGGTTTTTTGTTTTGTGTGTACCTTGTCTAGCAGAAGCGCGTAACGCAATTACTGCTTCAGTCATCACGTGATTATTTGGTTCAATACCGAAAACAGAATCATTAAGTTCAATTTCACCAACTTGTGATCCGGTTTGGTTATAAAGTGTTACTTTTGGCATTCCTTTGTCCTCCTTTCCTATAAGATTATTTTACTTTTACTGCAGTTTTAATTTTTAAGAATGATTTTTTCGGACCAGGAACGTTTCCTTTAATTAAAAGTAGGTTTCTTTCTGGATCTACTTTTACAATTTCAAGGTTTTGGATTGTGATTTGATCTCCACCCATACGACCTGGTAATTTTTTAGATTTAAATACTCTGGCTGGATCTACTGGACCCATTGAACCAGGGCGACGATGGTAACGAGAACCGTGAGACATTGGCCCACGACCTTGTCCGTGACGTTTAATAGAACCTGCGAAACCTTTACCTTTTGAAATTCCTGTTACATCAACAATATTTCCACTTTCAAAAATATCTACTTTGACTTCTTGACCAAGTTCATACTCGTCTACGTTTACATCTCTAATCTCACTGATGAAGCGCTTAGGAGTGGTATTCGCTTTATCTGCATGTCCTTTTTCTGGTTTGTTAGCTAATCTTTCTGGTTTTTCTCCGTAACCTAATTGGATAGCATTGTATCCATCTGTTTCAACAGTTTTCTTTTGAAGAACTACGTTTGGTGATGCCTCAACAACTGTTACAGGCACTAAATCACCATTTTCAAGGAAAACTTGTGTCATACCAATTTTTCTACCTAAGATTCCTTTGGTCATAAGTCACACCTCCTATTGTTTTTATAATTTAATTTCAATGTCAACACCAGACGGTAAATCTAAACGCATTAAAGCATCAACAGTTTGTGGTGTTGGATTAATAATATCAATTAAACGTTTATGTGTACGCATTTCAAATTGTTCACGCGAATCCTTGTATTTATGAACTGCACGTAAGATTGTGTATACACTTTTTTCTGTTGGTAATGGGATTGGGCCACTTACAGAAGCACCAGAACGTTTTGCAGTTTCAACAATCTTTTCTGCAGATTGATCAAGAATTCGATGATCGAAAGCTTTTAATCGAATACGGATTTTTTGTTTTGCCATTATTTTCCCTCCTTTTCGCCTAATTCCAAGACTTCTCCATGAAAATTTCCTGCACACAGGCCATGGCAAAGCGGCCGGGTGTGTCAGCAACCTTTCACTTCATCGCTTTAAAAGTCAACAATAACTATTATACATAAAAGAATAAGTTCATGCAACTTAAATTCCATTATATATAAATAACACGGACTTTTATATTATACATATCTTTTTAGGCGAATTCAATATATACTTTGGCGAATTTAAACTAGCAATGTTTTACATATACATCTTAATACATCTTAATAAAAGAAAGACAGATGAAATTCATCTGTCTTTCTTAATTAGAAATATTTTTTAACTTTAATTATTCAATGATAGATGAAACTGATCCTGCACCTACAGTACGTCCACCTTCACGAATTGAGAATTTAGTACCTTCTTCAATCGCAACTGGAGCAATTAGTTCTACAGTCATTTCTACGTTGTCACCAGGCATAACCATTTCTACACCTTCTGGTAGATTGATTGTACCGGTAACGTCTGTTGTACGGAAGTAGAATTGTGGACGGTAGTTAGAGAAGAATGGAGTATGACGTCCACCCTCTTCTTTCGTTAATACGTAAACTTGAGCTGTAAATTTAGTATGTGGTTTGATAGAACCTGGTTTAGCAAGAACTTGACCACGTTCTACTTCGTCACGTGAAACCCCACGAAGAAGTGCACCGATGTTGTCACCAGCTTCAGCTTGTTCTAGAAGTTTACGGAACATTTCAACACCTGTTACAGTTGTTGTTCTTGCTTCATCAGCAAGACCGACAATTTCTACTTCGTCTCCAACTTTAACTGTACCACGTTCAACACGACCAGTTGCAACAGTACCACGACCAGTGATAGAGAACACGTCCTCAACAGGCATCATGAATGGTTTGTCAGTGTCACGTTCTGGAGTTGGAATATATTCGTCAACTGCAGACATTAATTCAAGAATTTTTTCTTCCCATTCTGCTTCGCCTTCTAATGCTTTTAATGCAGAACCTTTAATTACTGGAATATCATCACCTGGGAAGTCATATTCTGATAGTAAGTCACGAACTTCCATTTCAACTAATTCTAATAGTTCTTCATCATCAACCATGTCACATTTATTTAAGAATACAACGATGTATGGAACACCTACTTGGCGAGAAAGTAGAATGTGTTCACGAGTTTGTGGCATTGGACCATCAGCAGCAGAAACTACTAGAATAGCACCGTCCATTTGAGCAGCACCAGTGATCATGTTTTTAACGTAGTCAGCGTGTCCTGGGCAGTCAACGTGTGCATAGTGACGATTTTCTGTTTCGTATTCTACGTGAGATGTAGAAATTGTAATACCACGTTCTTTTTCCTCAGGAGCTCCGTCGATTTGATCGTATCCACGAGCTTCTGCTTTACCAGATTTTGCTAATACAGTTGTAATAGCAGCAGTTAATGTAGTTTTACCATGGTCAACGTGACCAATTGTACCAATATTTACGTGTGGTTTAGAACGGTCAAATTTTTCTTTAGCCATTAGGATATATCCTCCTTTAATATTCAATAACTTTTTTATTATATGTAGCTGTAAGGAATGGATTAGCCATTCCTACAGCAAAATTAACTTACAATAGTAGTTATACAAGATTCGGTTTATAAAATCAATTATTCACCTTTATTTTTTTTGATAATTTCATCCGCGATTGCTTTTGGAACTTCTTCGAAGTGATCCATAACCATAGTGAATGTTCCACGACCTTGTGTATTGGAACGTAATGATGTTGCATATCCAAACATTTCTGCTAAAGGTACCATTGCTTTAACTACTTGAGCATTACCGCGTGCTTCCATACCTTCAACACGGCCGCGACGGGAAGTAATATCACCCATAATATCGCCCATATATTCTTCTGGAATAACAACTTCTACTTTCATAATAGGCTCAAGAAGAACTGGGTTACATTTTTCTGCTGCGTTCTTTAATGCAAGAGAAGCAGCAACTTTAAATGCCATTTCACTTGAGTCAACATCGTGGTAAGATCCATCATAAAGTTTAGCTTTAATGTCAACTAAAGGATAGCCAGCTAAGACACCATTTTGCATAGCATCTTCTAGACCCGCTTGTACTGCAGGTACATATTCACGAGGAACTACCCCACCAACGATGGCATTTTCAAATTCGAATCCTGCTCCTGGCTCATTAGGAGTGAATTCGATCCATACATGTCCGTATTGACCACGACCACCAGATTGACGAACAAATTTACCTTCAACTTGTGCTGAAGTTTTAAATGTTTCGCGGTATGCAACTTGTGGTGCACCTACATTTGCTTCAACTTTAAATTCACGTTTTAAACGGTCAACGATGATATCTAAATGTAGTTCACCCATACCAGCAATAATGGTTTGACCTGTTTCTTCATCTGTATGTGCACGGAATGTTGGATCTTCTTCTTGAAGTTTTTGTAAAGCTGTCGACATTTTATCTTGGTCAGCTTTTGATTTTGGTTCAATCGCAACATGAATAACTGGTTCAGGAAACTCCATGGATTCTAGAATAACATGATTCTTTTCATCACATAGCGTATCACCAGTAGTTGTATCTTTCAAACCTACAGCAGCCGCAATCTCACCTGAGAATACTTCAGATATCTCTTCACGGTGATTTGCATGCATTTGTAGAATACGGCCAATACGTTCGCGTTTACCCTTTGTTGAATTAAATACATACGAACCGGATTTTAATGTTCCGGAGTACACTCGGAAGAATGTAAGTTTTCCAACAAATGGGTCAGTCATAACCTTAAACGCAAGTGCAGAGAATGGTTCATCATCGCTAGAATGACGTTCAATCTCTTCTTCAGTATCTGGATCGATACCTTTTATCGCAGGAATATCAACAGGTGATGGTAAATAATCAATTACTGCATCTAGCATTAATTGTACACCTTTGTTTTTGAAAGCTGAGCCACATAGAACAGGGAATAATTCAACATTTACAGTTGCTTTACGGATAGCCGCTTTTAGCTCGTCAACTGTAATTTCTTCCCCTTCTAAGTATTTCATCATTAGTTCTTCATCTAAATCTGCAACAGCTTCAATTAATCTCGCACGGTATTCTTCTGCTTGGTCTTTATATTCATCAGGAATTTCTCCTTCACTTATCTCAGTACCAAGATCATTACCGTAGAAATAAGCTTTCATTTTAACAAGATCAATAATACCTTCGAATTGATCTTCTGCACCAATTGGTAATTGAATTGGATGCGCATTTGCTTGTAAACGATCATGTAAAGTTTTAACAGAATATAAGAAATCAGCACCGATTTTGTCCATTTTATTGGCAAAAACAATTCGAGGTACTCCATAAGTGTCTGCTTGGCGCCAAACATTTTCTGTTTGCGGTTCAACGCCAGATTGGGCATCGAGTACTGTTACTGCACCATCAAGAACGCGTAAGGAGCGCTCAACCTCAACTGTAAAGTCTACGTGTCCTGGAGTGTCAATAATATTTACACGGTGACCCTTCCACTGTGCCGTTGTAGCAGCAGAAGTAATCGTAATACCGCGTTCTTGCTCTTGTTCCATCCAGTCCATTTGGGAAGCACCTTCATGTGTTTCACCAACTTTATGGATACGGCCTGTATAGAAAAGGATGCGTTCGGTAGTTGTCGTTTTACCTGCATCGATATGGGCCATAATTCCAATATTACGAGTTTTTTCTAAGGAGAACTCTCTTGGCATCCCTATTTCTCCTTCCATATTAGAGTAATCGTTTTTTATTTTAATATAGTTTTACAAGTAAATTGATTTATAATTTGATTACCAACGATAATGAGCGAACGCTTTGTTAGCTTCAGCCATTTTATGAGTGTCTTCACGTTTCTTAACGGAAGCACCAGTATTATTTGCTGCATCCATAATTTCGTTAGCTAAACGCTCTTCCATTGTTTTCTCACCACGAAGACGAGCGTAATTTACTAACCAACGTAATCCTAATGTAGTACGACGGTCTGGACGTACTTCAACTGGTACTTGATAGTTAGCACCACCAACGCGACGTGCACGAACTTCTAATACAGGCATTACATTTTTTAATGCTTGTTCGAACACTTCCATTGGATCTTTACCCGTACGTTCTTTAATGATATCGAAAGCTGTGTAAAGAATAGTTTGTGCTTTACCTTTTTTACCATCAATCATAATTTTGTTGATTAAACGTGTTACTAGTTTTGAATTATAAATTGGATCTGGTAATACATCTCTTTTAGCAACCGGACCTTTACGTGGCATTCTTTTTTCCTCCTTTCAAAAGTATTTCATATCTTTATCATGAACTACTTTTTTAATATTTAATTTTTTGGTTTTTTAGTTCCGTATTTAGAACGGCCTTGTTTACGATTTTCTACACCAGCAGTGTCTAACGCACCACGAACAATATGATAACGTACCCCTGGTAAGTCTTTTACACGTCCACCACGAATTAGAACAACGCTGTGTTCTTGCAAGTTGTGGCCGATACCAGGAATATAAGCCGTAACCTCGATACCGTTGGATAAACGAACACGAGCATATTTACGTAATGCTGAGTTCGGTTTTTTCGGTGTCATCGTACCCACACGTGTACATACTCCACGTTTTTGTGGTGATGAAACATTTGTTTGAACTTTTTTGAAGCTATTGTAGCCTTTATTAAGGGCTGGAGATTTTGATTTCCCTTTAACTGCTTTACGAGGTTTACGTACTAATTGGTTAATTGTAGGCATTTTATATCCTCCCTTCTTATATTTTTAAGCCCACACATCCAGGTGGTTCATTTTTGGGCAAAAATAATTTGTAGTTTAAAACACTACATTCCACCTAGTTAATTTAGTACAGCAACTGCCGCTGCTCCAACATCAATCCCACATGCTTTACCTAATTTTTTCATAGATTCAGCATATTTGATTGGAACATTTCGCTCTTTTGCCAAATCCTTAATTTCTTGTATAATGTTAGGATCAGCATCCTTGGCGATAATTACAGTTTCAACATCGCCTGATTTTAAAGCTTTTGCTGTTTGTTTTTTTCCAACTACAACTTTTTTATCCTGTTTAACTTTATCATTAGACATTTTACTATCCTCCAAAGCAACAGGTTTTTTGGAATTACCTAAAATATATTAGCATCTTTGTTTTTTAATGTCAACTCGAATTTTGAAAAAGATAAAAAGTTTAGTTGGGGGTTGTCCATAAAGTCACATCTACTAAATTCTTGCAGTTTATCATTGGCAGGCAAATGGTTTGGAATAGCCTTCTCAACATTCTAGCTGAGAAGGTCTAAAGATTCGTATACTTGCTAATCCTAAGAGAATCTTAATACTACATTGTTATCTAAGTTGTCGCCAATTTCCACCACAAATATTTCTTAGGACTTATAGGACAGCCCCTTCTCTATCATTCTACAGTTACCGGTTGTTGTTCCAGTTCTGTATTTACTTTTTTCGTTTCTGCTTTACGGTAAACTTGCATTCCTGTTCCTGCTGGAACGAGTTTACCAATAATGACATTCTCCTTGAGGCCTAGAAGTTCATCAGTTTTGCCTTTAATTGCTGCATCTGTTAAGACACGTGTAGTTTCTTGGAAAGAAGCAGCAGACAAGAATGACTCTGTTTCTAGTGACGCTTTTGTTATACCAAGCAGCACTGGTTTACCCGTCGCAGGTGTTTTACCTTCCAGTAGTGCTTGTTTATTGGCATCAGTAAATTGATGTATATCCATTAGTGTTCCTGGTAATACATCTGTTTCTCCGGAATCGATCACTCTGACTTTGCGTAGCATTTGTCGAACCATAACTTCAATGTGTTTGTCGCCGATTTCAACCCCTTGCATTCGATAAACTCGTTGGACTTCATGAAGCAAGTACTGTTGAACAGCTTCTACATTCGACACCTTTAGTAATTCCTTCGGATCAATTGAACCTTCTGTTAACTCTTGACCACGAGTCACTTGATCTCCGATTGAAACTTTTAACCGAGCTGTATAAGGTGCACTGTAAGTTCTAGATTCAATTGCATTTGTCACAGTGATTTCTTGTTGACGATCTTTACCTTCATTAATTGCTGTGACTTCACCGTCAATTTCTGAAATGATTGCCTGACCTTTAGGATTTCGAGCTTCGAACAACTCTTGGACTCTCGGAAGACCTTGTGTAATATCGTCTCCTGCAACCCCACCGGTATGGAATGTACGCATAGTAAGCTGTGTTCCTGGTTCTCCAATCGATTGAGCAGCAATAATACCGACTGCTTCTCCAACTTCTACCTCTTGACCAGTAGCTAAGTTGTAACCGTAACATTTTTTACAAATTCCGTGACGAGTATTGCAAGTAAACGCGGAACGAATCCATACTGATTCAATTCCTGCTTTTCCAATTTCTTTCGCAATGTCTTCAGTAATTAATTCGTTTTGCCTTACAATGATTTCGTCTGTTTCAGGATGACGAACTGTCTTTCTTGCATATCTTCCAACTAGACGTTCTTCAAGTGCTTCAATAACCTCTGTTCCATCATAAATGGCAGAAACTTCAATACCACGGTCTGTACCACAATCCTCTTCACGGACAATCACATCTTGTGCAACATCGACAAGTCGTCTCGTTAAGTAACCTGAGTCGGCTGTCTTAAGCGCCGTATCAGCAAGTCCTTTCCGAGCACCGTGCGTAGAAATAAAGTATTCCAATACTGTTAGCCCTTCACGGAAACTTGATTTAATCGGTAATTCAATGATATGTCCGGAAGGATCTGCCATGAGTCCCCGCATACCCGCTAACTGTGTAAAGTTCGATGCATTACCACGGGCACCTGAATCACTCATCATATAGATTGGATTCAGCCTATCCAGTGACTTCATCAATCTTTCTTGGATACGGTCCTTCGCCGCACTCCATATTGATATCACTCGATCATAACGTTCATCGTCCGTGATTAAACCTCTACGGAATTGTTTTAAAACATTATCAACTTTCACTTGAGCTTCGTCTAAAATAGTGTTCTTTTCATCCAAAACGACAATATCCGCAATACTGATCGTAATACCTGATTTCGTTGAATATTTAAATCCTAAATCTTTCATGCGGTCAAGCATTTTCGATGTTTCAGTAATTTTGTATCGCTTAAATACAGCAGCAATAATCTTACCTAAATACCCTTTCTTAAATGGTGGTATTAGTTCTTTTGAAGCTATTGCCTCTTTTACATTTTCAGTCGGTGAAATAAAGTATTTCTCCGGAGTTGCCTCTTCAAGATTTTCCCTTGTCGGTTCGTTAATATATGGGAATGACTTTGGTAAGATTTCATTGAAAATCAACTTACCAATTGTCGTTATTAATAATTTCTTATTTTGTTCTTCAGTAAAGGTTGGATTGTTGAGAGATCCAGCATGTACAGCAACACGAGTGTGTAAATGTACATAACCATTTTGATAGGCGATTAACGCCTCTTCACGATCTTTAAACACCATACCTTCACCGATCATACCTTCACGTTCAAGAGTTAGGTAATAGTTCCCTAAAACCATATCCTGTGATGGTGTTACAACCGGTTTTCCATCTTTCGGGTTTAAAATGTTTTGTGCTGCAAGCATGAGTAAACGTGCTTCTGCTTGTGCTTCAGCAGATAATGGTACGTGTACAGCCATTTGGTCTCCATCAAAGTCCGCGTTAAACGCAGTACATACAAGTGGATGAAGCTGAATAGCTTTTCCTTCCACTAACACAGGTTCGAACGCTTGGATACCTAATCTGTGAAGTGTAGGTGCACGGTTTAACATTACTGGATGTTCTTTAATGACTTCTTCTAAAACATCCCAAATTACAGGATCTAGACGTTCAATTTTACGTTTAGCTGATTTAATATTATGGGCTAACCCTTTTTCTACCAATTCTTTCATTACGAATGGCTTAAATAGTTCAATTGCCATTTGTTTTGGTAGGCCGCACTGATACATTTTTAAACTCGGACCAACAACAATTACGGAACGACCAGAATAGTCAACACGTTTACCAAGTAAGTTTTGACGGAATCGGCCTTGTTTTCCTTTTAGCATATGAGACAAGGATTTTAAAGGGCGATTACCAGGTCCAGTGACAGGTCGACCACGGCGACCGTTATCAATTAATGCATCAACCGCTTCTTGCAACATGCGTTTTTCGTTTTGAACAATAATACTAGGTGCACCAAGATCTAATAGACGTTTTAATCGATTATTACGATTAATCACACGACGGTATAAATCGTTTAAATCAGATGTGGCAAAGCGGCCACCATCTAATTGCACCATTGGTCGTAACTCAGGTGGAATTACCGGTAATACTTCTAAAATCATCCATTCTGGTTTGTTTCCAGAATTACGGAATGCTTCAATAACTTCTAATCTTTTAATTGCACGAGTTCTTCTTTGACCTTGTGCTGTTTCTAACTCTTCTCTTAATGTAGCACTTTCTTTTTCTAAATCAATGTCTTGCAGCAGTTTTTTAATTGCTTCTGCTCCCATGCCAGCTTGGAATTTATTGCCATACTTTTCACGATAGGAGCGATATTCTTTTTCAGACAATAGTTGTTTTTTCTCTAAAGATGTATTTCCCGGTTCAGTTACTACATATGAAGCAAAATAAATTACTTCTTCTAGTGCACGAGGTGACATATCAAGAACTAAGCCCATTCGGCTTGGTATCCCTTTAAAATACCAAATATGAGACACTGGTGCCGCTAGTTCAATATGTCCCATTCTTTCACGACGTACTTTTGAAAGAGTAACCTCAACACCACAACGGTCACATACAACACCTTTATAACGTACACGTTTATATTTTCCACAATGACATTCCCAGTCCTTTGTAGGACCAAAGATGCGTTCACAGAACAAACCATCCTTTTCGGGTTTTAATGTACGATAGTTAATGGTTTCGGGTTTTTTTACTTCACCATAGGACCAAGAACGAATTTTATCGGGTGAAGCAAGACCAATTTTCATATATTCGAAATTATTTACGTCAAGCAAGGGGCTGACCTCCTTTAATCGTAAGGGTTTATCCCGTGAGCATAAATAAATGAAAGAAGAAAAACCCAATAGACAAATTCTTAGAATCTGTACATATTGAGTTTTTCATTTTTCATATTACTCGCTGACACCTACTTTTTCAGATTCCTTTTTATCATTTTCTGATTGAATATTTAAAGTATCTGATTGTTGACTATGATCATCATCTTCTAAATCTTTCATATCAATTTCTTTCTTGTCTCCAGATAATATTTTGACATCCAGTCCTAAACTCTGTAACTCCTTCATTAATACTTTGAAGGACTCTGGAACACCCGGTTCTGGTATATTTTCACCTTTAACAATCGCTTCATAAGTTTTAACACGACCAACGATATCATCGGATTTAACAGTAAGAATTTCTTGTAAAGTATAGGCTGCACCATATGCTTCTAGCGCCCAAACTTCCATCTCACCGAAACGTTGTCCACCAAATTGAGCTTTACCACCCAACGGTTGTTGAGTTACAAGTGAATATGGTCCCGTTGACCGTGCGTGTAATTTATCATCAACCATGTGAGCAAGTTTAATCATATACATGATACCCACTGTAACACGGTTATCAAACGGTTCTCCCGTACGCCCATCGTACAAGACCGTTTTACCATCGCTAGACAAACCAGCTTCTTTTAAAGTATTCCAAATATCTTCATCTGTCGCACCGTCAAATACTGGTGTCGCAACATGGATACCAAGATATTTTGCTGCAATACCTAAGTGCAATTCCATAACTTGCCCGATATTCATACGAGAAGGAACCCCTAGTGGATTTAACATAATATCAATCGGTGTTCCATCTGGTAGAAACGGCATATCTTCCTCAGGTAATACTCTTGATATAACACCCTTATTTCCGTGACGTCCCGCCATTTTATCGCCGACTTGAATTTTTCGTTTCTGTGCAATATAGACACGGACTAATTGGTTAACACCCGGAGGTAATTCATCACCATCGGCACGATTGAACACTTTTACATCATGAACAATTCCGCCTCCGCCGTGTGGCACACGTAAAGACGTGTCACGGACTTCTCTAGCTTTTTCACCAAATATGGCATGAAGTAGACGTTCTTCAGCAGTTAACTCCGTTACCCCTTTTGGTGTAACTTTTCCGACTAATAAATCTCCGTCTTTAACTTCTGCACCAATACGAACAATCCCTCGTTCATCTAGATTACGTAGAGCATCTTCACCAACGTTCGGAATATCTCTAGTAATTTCCTCTGGACCGAGTTTTGTATCACGTGATTCAGATTCATATTCTTCAATATGAATAGATGTATACACATCATCTCTCACGAGTCGCTCACTCATAATAATCGCGTCTTCATAGTTATATCCTTCCCATGTTGTGAAAGCGACAAGAACATTTCGACCTAAAGCAAGCTCACCTTTATCCATTGACGGACCATCCGCTAATATTTCACCTTTTTTCACGCGGTCTCCAACTTTGACAATCGGACGTTGGTTGAAGGACATGCCATTATTCGAACGAACAAATTTATGAACAACATAACGGTCTAGATCACCTTTTACTTCTTGTCCATCTACCTCAGAAATTCGACGCACACGTATTTCTTTTCCTTCAACATGTTCTACAATACCGTCATGTTTACAAATAACGGCTGCACCAGAATCTTTTGCACTTACATGTTCCATACCCGTACCAACAATTGGAGCTTCTGGTTTTAATAATGGGACAGCTTGACGCTGCATGTTCGCTCCCATTAACGCACGGTTCGAGTCGTCGTTTTCAAGGAACGGTATACATGCTGTCGCTGCAGATACAACTTGTTTAGGTGAAACGTCCATATAATCTACACGTTCAATAGGAACAACTAAGTTCTCGCCACGGAAACGAGCAAACACTTCATCTTCTAAGAAATTACCTTCGTCATCTAGAAGTGCGTTTGCCTGAGCAACTACATAGTTATCTTCTTCATCCGCAGTCATATAATGAATTTCATCTGTCACTCTACGGTTTTCATGATCTACCTTTCGATACGGTGTTTCAATGAATCCAAACTTATTTACTTTCGCAAACGTTGAAAGTGAGTTAATTAATCCGATGTTCGGTCCTTCTGGTGTCTCAATTGGACACATACGACCGTAGTGAGAATAGTGAACGTCACGTACTTCGAAACCAGCTCGTTCACGTGTCAATCCACCTGGTCCTAAAGCAGATAGACGACGCTTATGAGTTAGTTCCGCTAATGGATTGGTTTGGTCCATAAATTGTGACAACTGTGAGCTTCCAAAGAATTCCTTAATAGCTGCAATTACAGGGCGAATATTAATTAACTGTTGCGGTGTAATTGTATTTGTGTCTTGGATTGACATTCTTTCACGAACGACACGTTCCATTCGAGAAAGTCCAATTCTAAATTGGTTCTGTAACAATTCACCAACAGAGCGTAAACGGCGATTTCCTAAATGGTCAATATCATCCGTTCTCCCTACGCCATGTAAAAGGTTAAAGAAATAGCTTATTGAAGCAACGATGTCTGCCGGCGTAATATGTTTTACATCTTCGCTGACGTTTGCATTACTAATGATGTTAATTTCTTTTTCTTCATCATCATTTGGAGCGTAGACTTTAATAGATTGAATCAATATTTCATCTTCTAATACGCCACCAACCGGATCGAACCGTTTAAACCCAACACCTTTTTCTATAAATGGCATTATTTTATCAAGTGTACGACGATCTAAAATTGTTCCTTTTTCTGCAATAATTTCACCAGTTTCCGGATCGGCAAGCGTTTCAGCTAACGTATGACCGAAAAGGCGTTGTGAAATATGCAGTTTTTTATTCATTTTGTAACGACCTACACTAGCCAAGTCATAACGTTTTGGATCAAAGAACCGAGCAATAAGTAGACTTTTTGCATTTTCTACAGTTGGTGGTTCACCCGGACGAAGGCGTTCATATATTTCAATTAACGCTTTTTCTGAATTATCGGTGTTATCTTTTTCGAGGGTATTTCTTAAATATTCATTATCCCCAATCAATTCAATGATTTCTTGATCCGACCCGAAACCTAATGCACGTAACAATACAGTAATTGGTAATTTTCGAGTACGGTCAATCCTTACATAAACTACATCCTTTGCATCTGTTTCAAATTCTAGCCATGCCCCACGATTCGGGATAACTGTGGCAGAATATCCATGTCTACCATTTTTATCTAGCTTGGAACTAAAATAGACACTAGGGGAACGAACTAATTGGGAAACAATAACACGTTCGGCACCATTTATAATAAAGGTACCTGTTTCTGTCATCAATGGGAAATCTCCCATGAATACTTCTTGGTCCTTAACTTCTCCGGTTTCTTTGTTAACTAAACGGACTTTCACCCTTAATGGTGCTGCGTATGTAACATCACGCTCCTTTGATTCATCTACAGAATATTTTGGTTCTCCCAAATCATAATCAATGAATTCGAGAGACAGGTTTCCTGTAAAATCCTCAATAGGAGAAATATCATGGAAGACTTCTCTCAAACCTTCATCAAGGAACCATTGATAAGAAGCTGTTTGAATTTCAATCAAATTCGGTAATTCTAAAACCTCACGAATTCTGGCATAGCTTCTCCGTTGGCGGTGCCGTCCATACTGAACTAGTTGACCTGTCAACTGATTCACCCCTCAAATCAAACATTTTGGAAATGCATAATCATGTATATATGCCATGAATTTATGTACATGGCATTTTATATTTTATAAAGCAATAGCTTTTTAAAACTAAACAATTGACGAGAAGAACTCAGCAATTTGTTCGTTTTTAAAAGCCTTAGCTTTTGAATCACAAAAAATAAAAGGTTTCCTAAGAAAACCACAAAAAACATAGTCCTTATTTATTCTATTTTTCCCATTTTATGATATATATATACTAGAACAACTATTTAATGGGTAAATAGGAAAATATATGTTGGCATTAAGATATATTATCATACACCTGTCATAGAGTCAATTTTTTTCGCCTTTAAAATAAAGTAACCTTTCTCTTTACGTACAATATGTACTTCATTAAACAATTCTTCTAATTTTTTCTTTGCCGATGGTGCACCTTGCTTTTTCTGAATAACAACCCAAAGAGTTCCTTCGTGTTTTAGATAATTCAAGCTTTTCTCAAAAATATCATGAACAACTTTTTTTCCTGCACGAATAGGTGGATTCGTAACTATAGCCGCAAAAGATTCCTCTTTTACATTATCAAACAAATAACTTTCATAAATTTTTACATTATTCACTTCGTTGTTCTTTGCATTTTCCAAAGCCAACTGAATAGCACGCTCATTAATATCTATCATATGTACAAGTCGCTTAGGGAATGACTTAGCTAGGGCTAATCCTATCGGGCCATAGCCACAGCCGACATCCAAAATAGGACCTTGTATTTCTGGATCCTCGAAACTTTCTATCAGTAATCGCGAACCAAAATCTACTTCATTTTTTGAGAAAACCCCTCGATTTGTTGTAAATCGAAAGACATTCCCCTTTAAAGTATACGTCCACTTTTTAGGAGCGCTTGTTGTCGTTGGTTTTTTTGTAAAATAATGTTCTGCCAATATATATTCACCTCATAACTTTGCAAGGTTTTGAAAGGTGGCAATACATATAATAACAAATTTTAAAAAAAGCTCGCTTTATTCAGCGAGCTTTTGTTGTGAGAATTTTTATTCAATCTTAAGAAGAAGATGAATTATTTAACTTCTACCTCAGCGCCAACTTCTTCAAGTTTAGCTTTAAGTTCTTCTGCTTCTTCTTTAGAAACGCCTTCTTTAAGTGGTTTTGGAGCATTATCAACAAGTTCTTTTGCTTCTTTAAGTCCAAGACCAGTGATTTCACGAACAACTTTAATAACTTTGATTTTTTGTGAACCAGCGTTTGCTAATACAACATCAAATTCTGTTTGTTCTGCTTCTGCAGCACCACCTGCAACAGCACCAGCTACAGCTACAGGAGCAGCAGCAGTTACACCAAATTCTTCTTCAATTGCTTTAACTAATTCGTTTAATTCTAAGACTGTCATATTTTTAACAGCTTCAATGATTTGTTCTTTAGTCATTCTCTTTTCCTCCTATTTTTAGTTAATATTATTTATATTAAGCGCCTTGTTCTTCTTTTTGATCAGCAACAGCTTTTGCAGCAAGTGCAAAGTTGCGAATTGGAGCTTGTAGTACACTAAGCAGCATTGAAAGTAAACCTTCTCTTGATGGAAGTTCTGCAAGAGCTTTAACTTCCTCAACAGTTGTAATGTTACCTTCAATAACACCCGCTTTAATTTCTAAAGCTTCATGATCTTTCGCAAAGTTGTTTAAGATTTTTGCCGGAGCCACAACATCTTCTGTGCTAAATGCAATAGCATTCGGCCCAACAAGCACATCATTCAAACCTTCTAATCCAGCCGCTTCAGCAGCTCTGCGAGTTAATGAGTTTTTGAACACTTTAAACTCAACACCCGCTTCACGTAATTGCTTACGAAGTTCAGTTACTTCAGCAACATTTAAACCACGGTAATCAACAATAATTGTTGATACGCTTGATTTAAATTTTTCTGTAATTTCTTCTACTAACTGTTTCTTTTGTTCAAGGATTGCGCTTGACATATTTACACCTCCCAGTTGATGATGTCACATCTATACCGGATAAACAAATAAAACCTCCATGTCCAATAGACAGGAGGTTTTATAGTAAAACGGCGACATAATAACTAGTCACACTAGTTATATACGTTTATATTTCACTACCTCGGTAGGAAATTAAGCTGGGTTGCAGCACCTACTGTCTACGGTATAAATGTTATTTATTTTTAACTCACGAGCTTAATATTAGCATAGCCCTTTTTGTAAGTCAACTTCCAATTTTTAGATAGAATCAGGGTTAACTTTAACACCAGGGCCCATAGTTGAACTAATAACAATGTTTTTCATATATGTTCCTTTAGCAGCTGCAGGTTTCGCTTTAACAATTACATCATGAATCGTTTTTAAGTTCTCGTGAAGTTTTTCTGCATCAAAGGAAACTTTTCCGATTGGAACATGAACGTTTCCAGCTTTGTCAGCACGATATTCCACTTTACCTGCTTTAATTTCTTTAACTGCTTTTTCAACGTCAAAAGTAACTGTACCAGTTTTAGGGTTTGGCATTAAACCTTTAGGTCCTAAAACGCGACCAAGTTTACCAACTTGACCCATCATGTCTGGAGTAGCTACGATTACGTCAAAATCGAACCAACCATCTTGGATTTTTTCAATGTATTCAGCTTCACCAACATAATCTGCACCTGCAGCTTCAGCTTCTTTAGCTTTTTCACCTTTTGCGAACACTAAAACGCGTTGAGTTTTTCCTGTTCCGTTAGGCAAAACAACTGCGCCACGGATTTGTTGGTCATTTTTTCTTGTATCAATACCTAAACGATAAACTACTTCTACGGAAGCATCGAATTTTACAAAATTAATTTTCTTTACTAGTTCAATCGCTTCAGTTGCATCATAAGATTTTGAACGATCAACTAGTTTAGAAGCTTCAATGTATTTTTTACCTCTTTTTACCATAATGATCCTCCTTAGTGTGGTTTTAACGGATTTTCCTCCCACGAATTGAGGTTGCGACGATTCTTCTACGGTCGCAACCTCATATTCATACGAAAACAATTAATCTTCAATAGTGATACCCATGCTACGAGCTGTACCTTCAACCATACGCATAGCTGATTCAACGTTAGCTGCGTTTAAGTCTGGCATTTTCATTTCTGCAATCTCGCGCACTTTATCTCGCTTAATTGTTGCTACTTTGTTTTTGTTTGGCTCTCCTGAAGCTTTGTCAATACCGGCTGCTTTTTTAAGAAGAACTGCAGCTGGTGGAGTTTTCGTAATGAAAGTAAATGAACGGTCTTCGAATACCGTAATTTCTACTGGTATAATTAAACCAGCTTGATCAGCTGTACGAGCGTTAAATTCTTTACAGAATCCCATAATGTTAATACCAGCTTGACCTAATGCAGGACCGACTGGTGGTGCAGGGTTAGCTTTACCTGCCGGGATTTGTAACTTAACAATTTTGACAACTTTTTTAGCCACGAGACACACCTCCTTAAGTCCGTGATGTGGTAAATGGGTACACTACCCTCCCACTCAATACATAACATTTATAATAAAATAGTATTAAGCTTATGTCAAATCTCGCTTACGAGAGTTATCGACTTAAAAAGTTTATCAGATAAATTGCTATTTTTCAAGACCTTTTAGAAGTTATATCTTTTCGATTTGCGAAAAATCTAATTCAACAGGTGTTTCACGACCAAACATATTGACTGAAACTTTAAGTTTTCCTTTCGCTTTATCAATTTCTTCGACTCTTCCAGTAAAATCTTTAAATGGCCCATCCGTTACTTGAACTGTTTCACCAATTTCCACATCAATATCAATACGTTCAACATCAACGCCCATTTGTTTAAGTAAGTAATTTACTTCTTCTGGTAAAAGTGGAGTCGGTTTAGAACCTGAACCAGATGAACCTACAAACCCAGTAACCCCTGGTGTATTACGCACAACATACCATGAGTCATCTGTCATAATCAATTCCACTAATACATATCCAGGAAAAACCTTTTTCTTAACTACTTTTGACTTGCCGTTTTTGACCTCTGTTTCTTCTTTTTCAGGAACAACAACACGAAAAATTTTGTCTTGCATTCCCATTGTTTCAACACGTTTTTCTAAGTTTGCTTTTACCTTATTTTCATACCCTGAATACGTATGAACAACATACCAATTTTTTTCCATTAAAGGGGACTTATCGTCCTTCCCTCCTTTTATACGTAATTTCCATAGCTTTTACTTTATTTGTCTATTTAAAACGTACTTTCCTCTAATAATTTCTAGCCAATGAAAAAACCCGTTAACCGGGTCTTAAAAATGTTCATATTACCATTATAACAAAGGATTGTGCAGTTATTCATCAATTTAAAGAGATGAGATTAATTAAACTAGAAATCCCTAAGTCAACAAGTGCAAAGAAAATGACGAAAAAGATTAGCGTTGTGACAACGGTGATTGTGTATTTCGTTAATTCTTTTCGGTTCGGCCACCTTACTTTCCGCATCTCTTCTGCAATGTTGTGGAAAAATTTACGAACGCTTTGCATGTTTTACCTCCGGAAGGATTGTTCTATTATATTTACTATTCGAATTACTATTCGAAACGATGAACAGTATGTTTCAGACAATGCTTACAGTATTTTTTTATTTCTAAACGCCGATCTCTTTTCTCCTTCGAAATGTTTACATGGTAATTTCTTGAACCACAATTCGCACAGGCTAGTACATGTTTTTTTATCATTTTGAACACCATAATTATAAAATTAAATTTTTTCTATCTTTCAAAGATTATCATGTAAAACCCCACCCTGTCAATGAGTAACACTATTTGTAATGATAAAAGGAATATTCCATTTACCACTCCTATCCTACTTGGAAAGCTGCGACTCTTTTAACCCAAATTCCTTAGAATCTAAATATTTTTCTAATTTTCGCTTCACACGTTGTAACGCATTGTCAATTGATTTCACATGACGATTTAGTTCATCTGATATTTCTTGATAAGATTGACCGTCTAAATATAAAGCTAACACTTCCCGTTCCAAGTCACTTAATAATTCGTTCATTTTCACTTCAATTCGGTCAAACTCTTCCTGACTAATAATTAATTCTTCAGGATTTAATGATTGAGAACCTGTAAGCATATCCATTAATGTACGATCCGATTCTTCATCAAAAACAGGCTTGTCCAATGATATATAGGAATTAAGTGGAATGTGTTTCTGTCTTGTTGCCGTTTTTATCGCTGTTATAATTTGTCTTGTAATACATAGTTCTGCAAACGCTTTAAAAGATGTGGACTTATCATCTTTATAATCACGTATTGCTTTAAATAAACCGATCATCCCTTCTTGAACAATATCTTCCCGATCTGCGCCGATTAAAAAGTAGGATCTTGCCTTCACCCGAACAAATTGACGGAACTTATGAATCAAGTAATCTAGTGCTTCACTATTCCCCTTATGGACCAACTCTACGATTTGTTCGTCTTCCATTTCATCAAATACATGATTCAGATTTTTTTCATCCCGCAACAAAATCACCCTAACCCGCTCTTGAGTTGATAGATTTATTATAACTTAATATAATTTTTTAGGTCAACTTTATTATTCGCCTCTTCTGAATTTTTCAAAAAAATCAGCAACTTCCTTTGAAAGCGGTATTTTTGAAAACGGCCGTTCTTCTTTTATTTCATTTATTTCTTTTTTAATATTATTTTCAATTTGTCGTATTTCATTATATAGTTCTCGAGCTGATATACGAAACGCACCTTGACCAAAAATTTGCCACTGTTCCGCACTATCAGAAGTTGCTACATAAACTTTTGTTCTTCGATCCATCATCTCTTTTGCTAGTTTCTCAATCTTTGCATCTGCCGTTTCCTTTTCCTTTGTGTAAATGATTTCCACATTATAGTTTTTGTATTTCGTTTCTTTCCCCTTAACAACATAAGCATCAAAAACAACGATCACATGAATTCCCATATACCCTTTGTATTCCGCTAATTTTTCAATCAATAAATCACGTGCCGCTGCTAAGTCTTCATCCTTTAATGCTTGTAACTCAGGCCATGCACCAATCATGTTGTATCCGTCAACAATTAATATATCCATCTTTACAAAATCGGTACTCTCTTCCGATAAATCTCATACATCAGTAAAGCTGCAGCTACTGATGCATTCAATGATGTGACATGACCTCGCATGGGAAGGCGTAAAAGAAAGTCACACTTTTCTCTATGTAGCCTTCCAATCCCTTTACCTTCACTACCTATTATCAGTGCAATCGGCATCGTGCCATCAATCTCTCGGTAATCCATAGTCCCCTTCGCGTCCGTACCAGCAATCCAAACACCTTTTTCTTTCAATTCATCTATTGTACGTGCAATATTTGTTACACGAACGACGGGAATATGTTCAATTGCACCAGTTGAAGTCTTTGCAACTGTTGGAGTTAGTCCTACAGATCTTCTTTTAGGAATGATAATACCATGAACACCACTGGCATCAGCCGTTCTCATAATAGAACCTAGATTATGCGGATCTTCTATTTCATCTAAAATTAGAAAAAACGGTTCTTCATCACGTTCACGAGCTCTTATAAATAATTCATCTAAATCAAAGTAACGATAAGCAGATACTTGAGCTATTACTCCTTGGTGATTGCCTTCTACCATTTCATCTAATTTATTCTTCGGTACAAATTGAATGATGATTTTTCTTTCTTTTGCTGCTTTAATAATTGGTTGCATCGCTCCCTTTTGGGAACCTTCCCCAATCCAAATTTTATTAATATCTCGGTTTGCTTTGATTGCTTCTAAAACTGGACTTTTTCCTATGACATAATTATTTTTCACCCTGATCCTCCTTTCTTTCTTCCGCTTTTAACAACGCCCGTTTAATCACCTGTTCCATCCGATCAAAATCCTGCTTTAAAAACAAGTATCCAATTAGAGCTTCAAAGGCTGTGCTATAACGATAAGTTTGCACATTAGCATTTTTAGGAACGGTATTGCTTTTGGCATTTCGGCCACGTCTTACAACCGCTTCTTCTTCTGTTGTTAAGAAGTCTTCTTCTAGAAAACAGTGAATAATATAATTTTGTGCTTTGGCAGAAACATATTCAATTGAACTTTTTTGTAATAAGTTTGGCTTAACATATCCCTTGGATATTAAGTGACGCCGTACGTATACTTCATATACGGCGTCACCCATATAGGCCAAAGCTAAACTATTTAATGTTTTTGGGTCAGTAACAAACTTGTCGATTAACATGCATCTTATCCTCTTTTCCAACGCGTGCCTTGTGGTGTATCTTCTAAAACAATATTCAATGCTTTTAACTTGTCACGAATTTCATCAGCAGTTTTAAAATCGCGATTTTTCCTCGCTTCATTTCGTTTTGTAATTAATTGTTCAATTTCCTCATCTAATAAATCACTTTCTCCTTGCTCAAGAGACACTCCTAATACATCAAAATACTCTTCAAATGTCTTCATGTACTGCTTGATAACAGTTGTTGAGGTAGTTTTTTCCATTAAGTAATAATTGGCTGATTTAGCAAGTTCAAATAATACAGAAATTGCATTTGCAGTATTAAAATCATCGTCCATTTCCTTTATGAATTGTTTGCGTAAATCATTGATTTGTTCTAGCCATTTTTCATCATCATTTGTTATATCTGTACTTAAATCTAAACGATATTTTAAATTAGAATAAGACGTTTGCAAACGTTCTAAAGAAGATTTTGCGTTATTTAATACTTCATTACTGTAATTGATTGGATGACGATAATGAACCGATAACATAAAGAAACGAAGTACATTTGGATCGTGTTTTTTTATAATTTCATGGACAAGAACAAAGTTACCTAAAGACTTTGACATTTTTTCATTATTAATATTAATATAACCGTTATGCATCCAGTAATTAGCGAAAGGTTTACCAGTTAAACTTTCCGTTTGAGCAATTTCATTTTCATGATGCGGAAATGATAAATCTTGTCCACCAGCATGAATATCAATTGTATCACCTAAATACTTTCGCGCCATTGCTGAGCATTCAATATGCCAACCCGGTCTTCCTTCTCCCCATGGACTGTCCCAATATACTTCACCGGGTTTTGCAGCTTTCCAAAGAGCAAAATCAAGGGGATCTTGTTTCTTTTCACCAACTTCAATACGCGCACCTAAATGTAAATCATCAATTGATTGATGTGATAACTTCCCGTATTCAGCAAACTTCTTAGTTTTAAAATAAACATCTCCATCTGACTCATAAGCATAGCCTTTATCAATTAGTCCTTGGACAAAGTCAATAATTTCATTCATATTTTCTGTAACGCGAGGATGATGGGAAGCATGTTTGCAGCCCAATGCTGTAATGTCTTCAAAATAAGCCTGGATATAACGTTCAGCTAAAGTAAACACATCTTCCTTTTGTTCATTTGCCGCTCGAATAATTTTGTCATCTACGTCAGTAAAATTTGAAATATAATTTACTTCATAACCACGGTACTCTAAATAACGACGAACAGTATCAAATACGATGGCTGGACGTGCATTACCGATATGGATATAGTTATAAACAGTTGGTCCGCACACATACATTTTGACCTTTCCTTCTTCAATAGGAACAAATGTTTCTTTTTTTTGTGTTAATGTATTATAAATTTTTATTGGCAATTTCCAAACCCCTTTCCTTACGCAATTGATCGATTTCCTTTTTTAATTCTTCTATTTGTTTTTCCATCGTCTTAATTCGATCTTGCACTGGATCTGGTAGGTCACCGTGATTCAAGTCTTTTTTAATCCGTTTTCCATCTTGAACTACAACTGTCCCAGGAATTCCCACTACTGTTGCATTTGGAGGAACATCCTTTAAAACAACCGCTCCAGCACCAACCTTCGAATTCTCCCCTATGGTTATGGAACCTAAGACTTTTGCTCCACTAGCAACCAATACATTATCTTTCAAAGTCGGGTGCCGTTTACCTTTTTCTTTTCCTGTTCCTCCTAATGTCACACCTTGATAAAGCGTAACATTATCGCCAATCTCACATGTCTCACCAATAACAACACCCATTCCATGGTCAATAAAAAGTCTTCTTCCAATTTTTGCACCTGGATGAATTTCAATACCGGTAAAAAAACGACTAATTTGAGAAATTAATCGTGCAATAAACTTCATATTGCGGCGGAAAAACCAATGAGCAATCCGATGCGACCAGATCGCATGTAATCCCGAATAAGTTAACACAACTTCTAACACACTTCGAGCAGCAGGATCTTGTTCAAAAACAACTTCGATATCTTCTTTCAAACGTTTAAACATTTATATCACCCCTATTTGGAATTACTTCTCATTTTCCATCTCCCAAAATTCCAAGCTATTTGGAAATCTCCCCTATAAAAAAACGCCTCTGCCATCTGACAGAGACGCTTGTTTGCGCGGTTCCACTCTGTTTAGACAATTCTCATTATATTTAGGTAGAATTGTCTCAACTCTTCCTGTTAACGGCAGGCTCCCGCCTTTATCTACTGAACATAAAAAGTTGTTCGATAAAGGGCTCAGAGGTGCATTTCGATATTGAGGGGCTTTAGGTCACTTTCAGCCGGTGGTGACCCTCTCTAAAAAAGCGTCAATACCTACTTCTCCTCTTCAAAGCTTTCTCTTCAATAATTTTGTTTGTATCATTACTATATTATATTTTTTAAAAAATGTTAATCCAAAAGTCTTTTAATTCTTTGGACAACTTTATCCTTACCTAATAACTCAATAGTTTCTCCTATTGAAGGACCGTGGGCTTGACCTGATACAGCTACCCGAATTGGCATATATAATTTTTTACCTTTTACCCCTGTAGCTTTTTGTACTCGCTTAATGGCCGCCATAATCTCCGATGAAACAAAAGGTTCGACTTGTTCCATTTCTTGCAATAATACTTTTAGCACTTGATGTACATGTTCTTCATTTAAGATTTCTTGCTCCTCTTCACCATAAACAATTTCATCTTTAAAGAAGAGCTCTGTTAACGGAACAATTTCTGCTCCGTAACTCATTTGTTCTTGATATAGTGCTATAAGTTTCCGGGCAAATTCCATTTCTTCCTTAGATGGATTTGCAGAAATTCTCCCCGCTTTAATCAAGTGTGGTAAAGAAAGTTCCACAACTTTATCTAAGTCTACTGATTTAATATATTGGTTATTCATCCAAGTTAGTTTGTTCCGATCAAACACCGCGGGTGATTTAGATAAACGTTTCGGATCGAATATTTTGATCAATTCTTCCTTGGTGAAAATTTCTTCTTCTCCAACCGGTGACCAACCAAGTAAAGTAATGAAGTTGAAAAGTGCTTCTGGAAGATAGCCTAACTCTTCATACTGTTCCATAAACTGGATGATGGTTTCATCTCGTTTACTTAATTTTTTATGATTTTCATTCACAATTAATGTCATGTGGCCAAATTTAGGCGGTTCCCAACCAAAGGCTTCATAAATCATTAATTGTTTCGGTGTATTGGAAATATGGTCATCTCCACGTAATACATGGCTAATTTTCATCAAATGATCATCAATGGCCACTGCAAAATTGTAAGTAGGTACCCCATTTTTTTTCACAATTACCCAATCACCAATATCATTTGATTCAAAAGAAACTTCATCTTTAACAATATCGTTAAATTGATAGGTTTTACCTTCTGGTACACGAAAACGAATACTTGGTTTTCGACCTTCTTTTTCTAATTGTTCTTGATCTTCCTTTGTTAAATGTCTACATTTACCAGAATAACGAGGTGAAACAATACCACGAGCTCTTTGTTCTTCCCTTTCTTTTTCCAACTCCTCTTCCGTACAGTAACATTTATAAGCTAATCCTCTTTCTAATAATTCTTCATAATATTTTTTATAAATTTCGATACGTTCGGATTGTCGATATGGCCCGTATTCACCACCTACGTCTATGCTTTCGTCCCAATCTATGCCAAGCCATTTTAAATATTTTAACTGGCTTTGCTCTCCGCCTTCAATATTACGCTTTTCATCTGTATCTTCAATTCGAATAATCAGTTTACCATTTTGACTTCTTGCAAATAAATAATTAAATAATGCTGTTCTTGCATTCCCGATGTGTAGGTGTCCCGTTGGGCTAGGAGCATAACGAACACGAATAGTACTCATAATTTATACCTCCAATTTTAATAAACAATGCTTTTTATGTATGTTTAGCAAACCTATCTTATTTTACACCAAATTAAGGGCACTTTGTTAAGTAATGTAAGCTATTTTTTAATTTTTTCAAGCAGAACAACCGAAATTGAAGCAATCCCTTCTTCTCTCCCGATAAAACCTAACTTTTCATTCGTTGTTGCCTTCACATTAACTTGACTTATTTCAGCATCTAACAGCTTAGCAATGTTCTCTTTCATATTCCGAATATAAGGCGCCATTTTTGGTTTTTGAGCGATAATGGTACAGTCTACATTTCCTAAACGATATCCCATATCCTTTACTTTATTCCAAATTTCACTTAAAAGATATGATGAATCTGCATTTTTATACGCAACATCAGTATCTGGAAAATGTGTGCCGATATCACCTAGTCCAACCGCACCTAATATAGCATCCGTAATCGCATGTAATAAAACGTCCGCATCGGAATGGCCGAGTAATCCTTTTTCATGTGGAATTTGAATACCACCAATAATCAATGGTCTATCCTCTGTTAATTGATGAACATCATATCCTTGTCCTATACGAAACATTCTTATATCTCCTCTTCTATTTTAATTTACTTTTGTCTTTTGAATTTTAGATTCGACTTTTTTAGTAAATCGTTATTATTTATAATTGCATGCGCAAAAAGTAAATCCTCTTGTGTTGTTATTTTTATATTATTATAGTTTCCTTTGACAATTTCGACTTTATGTCCCATATTCTCCACAAGACTTGCATCATCCGTACCGATGTATTTTTCTTGTTCCGCTTTATCGTATGCTTGTTTTAATAGTGAAAGATGAAAAGCTTGAGGTGTTTGAATTGACCAAAGTTCTGAACGAACCAATGTCTCTTGTATGACACCTTCTTTTACTCTTTTTATTGTATCCTTTACTGGTACTGCTAAAACAGCAGCACCTTTACGACTAGTAACTTGAACGAGTTTATGTATATCGTCAACATGAACAAACGGTCTTGCACCATCATGTACAAGGACGATTGATTCCTTCTCAATCTTTTTCAAGCCTTTATATACGCTCTCCTGTCTTTCCTGTCCACCCTTAACAATTTCTTTAACTTTAGAGAATTTAGAAGTCTTCACCAGTTCCTCCATAAATGTTCTATCCTGCTCATTAATCACTAATAGGATGGATGAGCACCATGGATCTTTTTCAAAAACCTCAATGGTATAAGCGATTATTGGTTTATTCAATAAATGAATCCGTAGTTTATTTTTTTCAAATCCCATTCTTTTTCCCATGCCCGCTGCAGGGATTATAACCTTATATTCCATATTGATTCCCCTGTTTTTCCTTCATTTTATTCTTTATATATAATAAAATAAGGGAGACCTTTGTTCAAATATCGATCTCCCAAAATAAGTTCTTTAAATTGTTATAATGCCTTTTCTAATAATTTCGGTTTTGCAAAAATCATTCGACCTGCCGATGTCTGTAATACACTCGTTACTAATACATTAATTGTTTTACCGATATAATTCCGACCTTCTTCGACAACGATCATTGTACCATCATCTAAATACGCTATACCTTGGTTCTGTTCTTTACCATCTTTTATGACAAGAACATTCATTTCTTCACCTGGTAAAACAACTGGTTTCAAAGCATTAGCTAAATCATTAATATTTAGAACCTTTACTTTTTGCAATTCACAAACTTTATTTAAATTAAAATCATTTGTTACAACCGTACCGTTTGTTAATTTTGCTAATTTAACTAATTTACTATCCACTTCCTGAATATCTTCAAAATCACCATCATAAATTTCAACTTTTATCGGTAATTCCTTTTGAATTTTATTTAATATATCTAAGCCTCTTCGTCCTCTGTTTCTCTTCAACACATCAGATGAATCTGCAATATGTTGTAATTCTAAAAGTACAAATTGTGGAATTACAATTGTCCCTTCCAGAAATCCAGTCTTACAAATATCAGCAATCCGTCCATCAATTATAACACTTGTATCTAGTATCTTTAACCGTGGACCTTGTGTTTTAATACTTTCTTCATCAATTGCCTTTTTCTTATTCCCTCGATTTGTAAATAAACTCATTAGTTCTTCTCGTTTCTTAAAACCAACTTGGAAACCTAGGTAGCCAAATAACAAAGTAAGGATAATAGGGACGATATCATTTAGTACTGGGAATAGAACTGATTCTAGAGCAGAGTTAATTAAAAAAGCAACGATCAATCCTAGTATTAATCCAATTGTTCCAGTAAGTAATTCAGCAACTGGCGCCTTTAAAAGCTTTTCTTCCAGCCACTTTATAAAATGAATCACATAATTTACAGCCCAAAACGTCATAAGAAAAAAAATAATAGCACCTAAAATTGCTGAGGTATAAGGGTTATTTAGGAATACGATATGGTCTATTTTGAGTAATTCAAAAATAAAAGGTAAAAACAATACACCTAAAGTTCCTCCGACAAGTAGAAAGCAAATTTGTACAATTCTTGTTAGCAAGTCATTCACCTCCTCATAATTCATTATAAACAACTAGGCATTTTTGAAACGTATAATTACAAAATATTTATTAAATGTTAGCATTATGAAATATTATTTGATTTATTGTCATAAAGATGATCTATCAATTTAGTGCTTTTTGAATAGCCTCTTTTATCATAGACACGCCTATTACCTCTATATTCCTTGACGTTACCCAGTTCCCTAAATTATTTTTTGGTACAAATACCCGTTCGAAACCTAATTTCTCGACTTCTTTAACCCGCTGATCGATCCTTGACACCCGTCTGATTTCACCCATTAAACCAACTTCACCAATAAAACAGTCGGTTGTTTTGGTTGGTTTATCATAAAAACTAGATGCAATACTTATAGCAATCGCTAAATCAATTGCTGGCTCATCGAGTTTAACACCACCAGCAGCTTTCAAATAAGCATCTTGGTTTTGTAATAACAATCCGACACGCTTTTCAAGAACCGCCATCAATAACGATACACGACTATGATCTATACCAGTCGCCATTCTCCTCGGGTTTCCAAAACTCGTAGGAGTCAGTAATGCCTGAATCTCAACTAATATAGGACGTGTACCTTCCATTGAAGCGACAACGGACGAACCAGAAGCACCTTGCAATCGTTCTTCCAAAAAGACATCTGAAGGATTAGCAACATCAATTAAACCTTCTTCTTTCATTTCAAAAATACCGATTTCATTGGTTGAACCGAAACGGTTTTTTACTGCTCGCAATATACGAAATGTATGATGTCTTTCTCCTTCAAAATATAAGACGGTATCAACCATATGCTCTAGTAACCGTGGGCCTGCAATCGCCCCTTCTTTTGTTACATGTCCTACAATAAAAATTGGTATATTAACTGTTTTCGCAATACGCATAAGTTCACTTGTTGTTTCTCTTACTTGTGATACGGAACCAGGAGCAGAAGTTATATCAGGATGGAATATTGTTTGAATGGAGTCAATGACGGCAAAATCAGGCTGTAATTCATTAATCGTATGTTCAATATAATGCAGATTAGTTTCAGCATAAACATAAAGGTTTTCTGATTGGATCCCTAGTCGATCCGCTCGTAGTTTTGTTTGCTTGACGGATTCTTCCCCTGAAATATATAAAACTTTCAGTCCATTACTTGCCAATTGACTAGATACTTGTAAAAGTAATGTGGATTTACCTATTCCAGGATCTCCTCCAATTAAAACAAGAGAACCATTTACAATTCCGCCACCTAAAACCCGATTAAGCTCTTTTGATCTTGTTTCGATACGCGGTGTTTCTTCGGATTTCACATTTGTTATTGAAACGGCCTTAATATCTGAACCTGTTACTTTAGTTGAATGGGAGAAAGCAACACGACGATTACCTTTAACTTCTTGAATCTCCTCAACCATCGTATTCCATTGATTACAATTTGGACATCTCCCCATCCATTTCGCTGTTTCATAACCACAAGAGGAGCACACAAATTTTGATTTAACCTTTGCCATATACTTTCCCCTTTTAATTATCACTCTTCATGATATTACTTTAAATCATTCTCCCATATAAAAAGGGAGGAAGGCAACCCCTCGAAAGATTTATATTCGATAGTTGCCTACTCCTACTTTTGTAGTAAGTTTAGATTAAGAAAATACTTTTGAATCTGTTCGAACAACAAATTCTCCACTTTCCACATCAATAATTACTTTTTTACCGTTAGTTACAGTACCCTTCAATAGTTCTTCGGATAAAAGGTCTTCAATATTTTTCTGAATCGCCCGTCTTAGTGGTCTCGCACCATATTCCGGATCGTTTCCTTCTTCTACAATTTTTTCTTTTGCACGGTCCGTTAATTCTAACTCGATATTTTGTTCTCCAAGACGTTTAAACAGAGTATTTAATAGTAAATCAACAATTTTTACTAGATGTTCTTTTTCTAAAGCATGGAATACAATAATTTCATCAACACGGTTTATAAATTCCGGACGGAAGGCCTTTTTCAATTCCTCCAAAACTTTACCCTTCATGTCTTTATAATCTTGGTTGCTATCTTGGACATTAAAACCAACGTATTTATTTCGTTTTAAAGACTCAGCACCAATATTGGAAGTCATAATTACAATTGTATTTCTGAAGTCAACAGTCCTACCTTTAGAATCTGTTAATCTGCCGTCTTCTAAAACTTGTAGGAGAATGTTAAATACATCAGGATGAGCTTTTTCTATTTCATCAAGTAAAATTACTGAGTATGGCTTTCGGCGTATTTTTTCTGTTAGTTGACCGCCTTCATCATAACCAACATAACCAGGAGGTGAACCAACAAGACGTGATGTCGAATGTTTTTCCATATATTCAGACATGTCAATGCGAATCATTGCATCTTCATCACCAAACATTGCTTCAGCAAGAGCTCGAGCTAGTTCGGTTTTTCCAACGCCAGTAGGTCCAAGGAAAATAAAGGAACCAATTGGTCGTTTCGGATCTTTTAATCCAGCTCTTGCGCGACGAACAGCTTTTGAAACAGCGCTAACTGCTTCTTCTTGACCAATCACCCGGGAATGAAGAACTTCTTCAAGTTTTAACAATTTTGCAGTTTCAGACTCAGCAATTTTCGATACTGGTATTCCTGTCCAGCTTGCTACGACCTTCGCTACATCATCGACAGTCACTTTACTATTTTCTTTTCCTTGTTTTTCCTTCCACTCTTTCTTTGTTTCTTCTAATTGTTCACGTAGTCTTTGCTCCATATCTCTTAATGAAGCGGCTTTTTCAAATTCTTGGCTTTGTACAGCCGCATCTTTTTCCTTACGAACTTCTTCCAGTTTTCCTTCCAATTCTTTTAAGCTTGGTGGTGTTGCAAAGCTACGTAGACGTACTTTCGAACCTGCTTCATCAATCACATCAATCGCTTTATCCGGTAAGAAGCGATCGGAAATATAACGATCAGATAATTTCACTGCAGCCTCTATTGCATCATCCGTTATTGCAACACGATGGTGAGCTTCATAACGATCACGTAGTCCTTGTAAAATTTTAATAGACTCTTCCACTGTCGGTTCATCAACCGTAATCGGTTGGAATCTCCTCTCTAATGCTGCATCTTTTTCTATATATTTACGATATTCATCAAGAGTTGTAGCGCCAATACATTGAAGTTCTCCTCTAGCTAATGAAGGTTTTAAAATATTGGATGCATCTATTGCACCTTCAGCTCCACCAGCACCAATTAATGTGTGCAACTCATCAATAAACAAAATTATATTCCCAGCTTGACGAATCTCATCCATCACTTTTTTCAGCCGATCTTCAAACTCACCACGATATTTCGTACCAGCAACGACTGTACCCATATCTAATGTCATTACACGCTTATTTCTTAATATTTCTGGGACCTCATTATCGACGATTTGTTGTGCTAATCCTTCTGCAATCGCTGTTTTCCCAACACCAGGTTCACCGATTAAAACTGGGTTGTTTTTCGTTCTTCGACTTAACACTTCAATAACTCGTTGAATTTCCTTACTACGCCCAATAACTGGATCTAAACCACCTTCTCGCGCCACTTGCGTTAAATCCCTTGCTAAACTATCCAATGTAGGTGTGTTCACATTAGTCTGCGCACCATTCGCACTACCAGAATCATTATTGCCTAACAATTGTAATACTTGTTGACGCGCTTTGTTTAGACTTACACCAAGATTACTTAAAACACGGGCTGCTACTCCTTCTCCTTCACGAATTAGGCCAAGAAGAATATGTTCCGTTCCGACATAAGAATGACCTAATTTCCTAGCTTCATCCATTGATAATTCGATAACCTTTTTTGCTCTTGGAGTATACTGTGGTGTCTGTATTTTCTCTTTTCCTACACCGATTAAATTTTCAACTTCTTTTTGAATTTTTTCTGATGTAAGACCAATGGCAAAAAGTGCCTTAGCTGCTATTCCTTCACCTTCACGGACTAAACCTAGCAAAATATGTTCGGTTCCCACATTGCTGTGATTTAAACGAATCGCTTCTTCTTGTGACAAGGCAAGCACTTTTTGAGCTCTTTCTGTAAATCGACCAAATAACATTTCATTTCCCCCTTTTAGGAATTCTTTTCTAATAGTAAACGTTCTCGTATTAAAGTGGCACGTCGTACATCCCGTTCAAATGGACGGAGAGGTCCGCCTGCATATTGTTGTAAAAATCCAGGTTGGGTTAAAATCATAAGTTCATTCAATATATTTTTGGAAATATTTTCTATATATCCTATATCTATGCCCAAACGGACATCAGATAAACATTTTGCAGCTTCTTTTGTTTCAATAATTCTGCTATTTTTTAAAATACCAAGCGATCGCCAAACTTTATCTTCGAGTTGGATACCAGCTGTTTTTACAATCGATTCTCTTGCCGATCGTTCTTGTTGGACAATTTGTTCAACAACATTTTTTAAATCTAGGATTATTTCTTGTTCTGATTTCCCAAGTGTCATTTGATTCGAAATTTGGAAAATATTGCCTAACGCTTCACTGCCTTCTCCATAAATTCCACGCACAGCAAAACCAAGTTGATTTATTGAAGGAATTAATTGTTTCATTTGTTGTGTCATAACTAAACCTGGTAAATGCATCATAACTGAAGCACGTAATCCTGTTCCTGTATTGGTAGGACAACTTGTAAGATATCCTCTTACTTCACTAAATGCATAATCCAAATGTTGTTCCAATTGATCATCAACCGCATTGGCTAAATTGAATGCCTCTTCCAACTGTAGACCAGAGAAAATACATTGAATCCGTATATGGTCTTCTTCATTAACCATAATACTTATCACTTCATCTTGTGACAGTAAACAAGCGCCATGAGAAGATTGTTCAGCAAGATTAGGGCTAATCAAGTGTTTTTCTACTAATACTTGTTTGTGTAAAGGTTGTAAATGTTCCATTTTTAAAAACTCTGCATCTTTTAAAGGATACAAATTTAATAATGGTATCATTCCTTGAAATTTCTCTAATACTTTTTTCGCCTCTTCTTGTGAGGATATTGTTGGGAAGGCATGGTTCTTTAAATTTCTAGCCAATCGGATTCGAGAAGTTAAAATAATATCCGACTCTGGACCTTCAGCATTCATCCAAGGACTAACCGATTGATTTAAAAATCGTTCAAGTGACATATTATTCCCCTCCCTCTTGTAATTGTTGTTCATATAGACGAATCTCATCTCGAACTTCAGCTGCCTTTTCAAATTCTTCCCTGGCAACCAGAGATTGGAGGGTTTCTTTTAAAATATCGATTTTTTTTCGCAAATGGATATTGCCACCTGAACGTTGTGGTATTTTCCCTCTATGTTTCCAATTTCCTTCATGCAGTCTTTTCAAAATAGTTGTAACTTGATCCTGAAATGCATCATAACAATTGGCACAACCAAAACGTCCAATTTCTATAAACTGATTCAAAGTCATACCACAATGGTCACATTGAATAATTTCATTTGGATGCAATGCATTTTTTTGTGTATGTTCTATATTCGGGTTAAAATTAAATAATCCTGCTAATAAATTATTAATTGATAATCCCGATGTGTTATTAAACATAATGACATTGCCTTTTTCTTGAGCACATTGTTCACATAGATGAACTTCCGTTTTTTCGCCATTAATAATTTTTGTAAAATGGATTGTTGCTGGTCGCTTTTGACATTCTTGACATTTCACCCGAATCACCTCACTACTCATATCTTAAAGAAATAAGCATAGCTTTTAAAATTCTTGCTCTCAAAAAATCCCTTTCAGGTAAATCTAAATAGATAATAGAACGATCTAGAGCATTTAACATTAACCTCGCCTCACGATTCGTAATGACTTCTTCAGTTAATAAATTTTCAATGATATCTGTGGCAGCCGTTTGTGATATTTTATTGCCAACTAATGAAAGCATTTGATCAATAAATTGCTTTTTACTATTTGGTCGAACCTTTATAATTCGAATATATCCACCACCACCCCGTTTACTTTCTACGAGGTAACCTCTCTCAATCGTGAAGCGTGTATTAATTACATAATTTATTTGAGATGGGACACATTGGAATTTACTTGCGATCTCACTTCGCTTGATTTCTAAAATATCGTCTTTACTTTTTTCTAAAATTTTCTTCAAGTACTCCTCTATAATATCTGAGATACTTCTCAAATGTTCTCCCTCCATCAATTGCATATCTGTTACCAATTGACTTTGACTATATTTGACTTTAATTTATTATATTATTTTTTTTATAAAATGGCAATTGAAGTTATATATGATTATTAATTATCCATAATCCTGATTTTTAAATTTATACATTTTACTCTATTCCATTTTTATAGTCATTAAACATTTTTGCAAAAACGTTTGGCAAATTGATTTAGAATAGATACAAAAAAACAGCGACGAATGTCGCTGTTTTTATTTGCCTGGCAACGTCCTACTCTCGCAAAGGGGAACCCTTCACTACCATCGGCGCTGAGAAGCTTAACTTCCGTGTTCGGGATGGGAACGGGTGTGACCTTCTCGCCATCGTCACCAG